>JBEQUF010000336.1:0-22243 GCA_040349295.1 Actinomycetota bacterium
GACAGGCAGCACGCGCCCGGCGGCGCGACGCCGCACCAGCACGCGCTCTATCTGCAGACGGGGAAGAAGCTGCTCGACGACGTCCACCCGTACTCGCCGCCGGCCTGGTCGCCGACGGACGCGTCGATCGCGGTCGCCGCCGGCCAGGAGTGCCGCCGCTGGGGGATCGAGGTCGTCCCGACGCTCGGCGGCCCGGCGCACCGGCGGTCGAACATCTGCCGCTACGACGGCACGGCGGCGGCGGACACGATCCACGGCTCGCCGTACTTCGACATCATCAGCGGCAAGGGCGGCAACGACCATCTCTTCGGCGGCGCCGGCAACGACGACATCCTCGGCGAGAACGGCGACGACACGATCTCGGGCGGCGCCGGCAACGACACGATCTTCGGCGGACCCGGCAACGACGTGATCTCGGGCGGCGCCGGCAACGACACGATCATCCCGGGGAACGGCGCCGACCGGGTCGACTGCGGCCCCGGCGACGACACCGTCGAGGGCGCCGGCCCGCTCGACCGGATCAGCAAGAGCTGCGAGCACGTGCGGCGGTAGCCGCACACGCACGCGAGCGGACGTACCGCGCGACGACGAGGGCGTCGCGTCGGGTGAGCGCGCTGCGCAGCGGCATGACGCGCGCAAAGCTCGCGATGTCGGCGACCGACATGTGCGCGATGGCGAGGTCGCCGCCGTCGACCCGGGTCTCGTGGCCCGTCAGCGTGTGACACGCCGAGCAGTCGTGCTCGAAGATCCCGTGGCCGCGCTGGAGCGCGGACGGCGAGCCGCAGGCCGCGACGACGAGCGCGACGGCGCTAGCGCAGGATGCCAGTGTGACCCAGCGAGTAGCGGCCCGGCTGCGGCCAGACGCAGAGGCCGTGCGGCCCCGCGCCGACCGGGATTCGCGCGAGCAGCCGCCCGTTCCGCGTGGAGAGCGCATAGACGACGCCGTTGTACCTCCCCGAGAGCCAGAGGACCTTGCCGTCGGCGGACACGTTCCCCATGTCGGGACTGCCACCGCCAGGTATGTGCCATGTCGTCACGATCTTCCCGGTCGCGAAGGAGACGACCGAGACCGAGCCCTCGCCGCGGTTCGTGACGTAGAGGAAACGCGCGTCCCGGCTGACATAGAGCCCGTGCGCGCCGCGGCCCGTGTGCATGAAGCGAATGACGCGGAAGGTCGCGGCGTCGATCACCCACACGCCGTTCGAGTTCATGTCGGCGACGTAGAAGACCGAGCCGTCGGGCGAGAGCTTGACGTCCTGCGGCGCCTTGCCGGCGCCGAGGTCGAGCGTCCCGACGACGCGCTCGCTGGCGACGTCGATCTTCACGAGCTGCCCCGAGAACTCGCAGCTCGCGACCGCGAAGCTGCCGTCGGCCGAGAAGTCCATGTGGTCGACGCCGACGCAGGGGACCGACACCGACTTGTGCAGCGCGAACGTGTGCGCGTTGCGGAAGTCGAGCCGGTGCAGCCGCTCGGCGACGACGATCGCGTACCGACCGTCCGGCGTGAAGTAGAGGTTGTACGGATCCTCGACCGGGATTGTGCGTGTCGGCCGTCCCGTCTTCGGATCGATCGCGGTCAGCGTGTTGCCGGTGTCGTTCGTGACGTGCAGCGTCCGCAGATTCCACGCCGGGACGATGTGCTGCGGCAGGCCGCCGACGGCGAAGTGCCGGACGACCGTGAACGTGTGCTGGTCGATCACGTCGACGGTGTTGCTGTCGCTGTTCGGGACGTAGACGTACGACTTCGCACCGCGGACCGCCGCGCTGAGGTTGCCTGCACGGTCGGCCGCGTAGACGTTCGACACCGCCGCGGTGCGCCGGGTCGCCGCCGGCGCGAGCTCGACGAGCGACGACGCCGTCGTGCCCGGTGCATGCCCGCCGGCCAGGAGGATCGCGCTGCCGGCCGAGACGGCGCTCGTGTCCGACAGCGCCGTCTGCAGCTCGCCGCCGTTGCGCACCTTGCCCGTCGTGACGTCGACAGCGACGATGCGGGTCGTCGGCGTGTCGAGCGTCGCACTCCGCCCGCCGACGACGAACACCGTATTGCCGATCGCCGCCGCGGTCGCGTGCGTCGTCGGCGCCGGCAGGTGCCCGATCAATCGCACGTGACGATTCGGCACGAACTCGTACACGGCGAGCTGGCCGTGCCGTTCTCGAGCGAGCCGCCGGCGATCACGAGCTTGCCGTCCGCCGTGGCCACGGCGGCGTAGCGCACCACGTACGGAAGCCGGGCGACGACGTGCGCGGTCGACCCCGGCCGCCAGGCGACGATCGTGTCGAGCCAGCGCGTGCCCGTGTAGCCGCCGACGACGTACGCCGTCCGGCCGATGCTCGCAGCCGACTGGTCCGAGCTCGGCGCGGGCAGCCTGCCGACGATCGCGGTTCGCCCGGTGTGCGGATCGATGCGGAGGATCTGGTCGAGCTGCGCGACGCCGTTGCCGCCGCCGAACGCATAGACGGCGCCGCCGAGATGTGCGGCGGCGGAGTCGTGGAAGGCGCCGGGCAGCCGGCCGACGATCCGCGCGCCCGCGCGGGTCGCGACGAGGATCTGGTCGCTCGACGTGTCCGCCGCCGTGAGTCCGCCGACGAAGACGCCGCCGCCCGGCCACGGCGCGGCCGCGGCGTCCTGGAGCGGCGCCGGCAGGATTCCGGTCGTCCGCGCTGCGAGCGTCACGGGCGGTGCGGGCGCGGTCCGATGCCGGTGCACGAGCGTCTTGGCCGGAGGCGCCACAGCGGGGCGCCCACCGCCGCAGGACGCGAGGAGCAGGACGCCGACGGCGGCGAGACCGAGCCAACGCATCACCGGCACCCTCCGGGCCGCACCTGAAGCGACCATGAGGGCCGCGTCATCGGCCGCCGTCCCCCATCTACCATGGGACGATGGCCGTCACTGCCGGGACGAAGAAGCTGAACGCGCACGCCGTCCGCGCGGACTTCCCGATCTTCAAGCAGGAAATCCACGGGAAGCCGCTCGCGTTCCTCGACTCTGCGGCGAGCTCGCAGAAGCCGCGGCAGATGCTCGACGCGATGACCGAGTTCTACGAGACGTCCTACGCGAACGTCCATCGCGGCGTCTACGTCCTCGCCGAGCGGGCGACGGCCGGCCTCGAGGGGGCGCGCGAGAAGGTGCGCGCGCTGATCAACGCCGCCGACGCGCGCGAGATCGTCTTCGTCCGCAACGCCACCGAGGCGATCAACCTCGTCGCCTACTCGTGGGGCATGAACAACCTCGGCCCCGGCGACCTCGTCCTCGTCAGCGAGCTCGAGCACCACTCGAACTTCGTCCCGTGGCAGTACGTCGCGGGCAAGACGGGCGCCTCGCTGCGGATGCTGCCGCTGACCGAGGACGGCGAGCTCGACCTGTCGCAGCTCGACGCGGTGACCCGCGACGGCACCGTCAAGGTCGTCGCCACGAACCAGGTCTCGAACTCGATCGGCACGATCAACCCCGTGCAGCAGCTCGCGGCGTGGGCGCACGAGCGCGGCGCGATCTTCGTCTGCGACGGCGCGCAGTCGACGCCGCATCTGCAGATCGACGTGCAGGCACTCGGCGTCGACTTCTTCGCCATCTCCGGCCACAAGATGTGCGGGCCGTCCGGCATCGGCGCGCTCTGGGGTCGTGGCGAGTTGTTACAAGCGATGGAGCCGTTCCTGACGGGCGGCCACATGATCTCGTCGGTGCGCCTCGAGCGGACGACGTGGGGCGACCTGCCGCACAAGTTCGAGGCGGGCACGGCGCCGATGGCGGAGGCCGTCGGTCTCGGCGCCGCGATCGACTACCTGCAGGAGATCGGCTTCGATGCGATCGCCGCACACGAGCACGAGCTCGCGGAGTACGCGCTCGGCCGCCTCGCGGAGGTTCCCGGGATCACGCTCTACGGGCCGTCCGTGCAAAAGCGCGCAGGCATCGTCTCGTTCAACCTCGAGGGGATCCACCCGCACGACGTCGCGCAGATCCTCGACATGCAGGGCGTCGCGATCCGCGCCGGCCACCACTGCTGCCAGCCGCTGATGCAGAAGCTCGGCGTCGCGGCGACGAACCGCGCGTCGTTCTACCTCTACACCGTCCCCGAGGAGATCGACCAGCTCGTCGAAGGCCTCTACACCGTGCAGAAGGTGTTCGCGTGAACGAGTTCGACCAGATGTACCGCGAGGTCATCCTCGACCACTACAAGAACCCGCGCGGGCACGGCACGCTCGAGCACGCCGACGCGGAGGCCGAGGGCCAGAACCCGCTCTGCGGCGACGAGGTGTCGATCTACGTCGCGTTCGGCGAGGACGGCGAGACGATCGACGAGGTGAAGTTCTCCGGCCGCGGCTGCGCGATCTCGCAGGCGGCGACGTCGATGCTCACCGAGATGGTCGCCGGCCGGAAGGCGACGGACGTCGCCGCGCTCGACAAGGACGAGCTGCTCGAGGAGATCGGCATCCCGCTCACGCCGGTCCGGCTCAAGTGCGCCATGCTCGGCCTGACGACGCTCAAGGTCGCGCTGCACAAGGCGAAGGGCACGCCGCTGCCGGACGGTCTCGCCGGCTTCGACGACCTGCAGCTCTCGTGATCGACGTCGCAGCGGCGGACGAGTTCCCGCCCGGATCGCACAAGCTCGTGGTCGTCGGCCCCGGCGAGTTCGTCGGCGTCTACAACTGCGGCGGCTCGCTCTACGCGATCGAGGACCGCTGCTCGCACGACGACGGGCCGCTGTGCGAGGGCGACTGGGACGAGGATCTCTGCCGCGTCGTCTGTCCACGCCATGGCGCGCAGTTCGACCTCGCGACGGGCAACGCCCTGACGCTCCCGGCCTTCCAGCCGGTCGCGACGTACCCGGTGACGATCGGCGACGACGGTGTGATCCGTGTCGACGTCGGCTGACGACGGCGCCATTCGCTGCTGGACGTCGGCCGACCAGGCGTACGTCGACTACCACGACAACGAGTGGGGACGTCCGGTCGTCGACGAGCGCGGACTCTACGAGCGGCTGTGCCTCGAGGGATTCCAGTCCGGGCTCTCGTGGCTGACGATCCTCCGGAAGCGCGAGAACTTCCGCCTGGCGTTCCGCCAGTTCGAGCCCGAGGTCGTCGCGCGCTTCGGCGCTCGTGACATCTCGTCACTTTTGCAGGACGCCGGCATCGTGCGCCATCGCGGCAAGATCGAAGCCGCGATCGCGAACGCTCGCGGCGTGCTCGCGCTGCGCGAGGCGGGGACGCCGCTCGACGAGCTCGTCTGGGAGTACCGGCAGGACGGCCCCGCGTCGACGGAATGGGTGGCCGAGACGCCGGCGTCCCGCGAGCTGTCGAAGCGGCTGAAGGCGGCCGGCTTCCGCTTCGTCGGGCCGACGACCGTCTACTCGACGATGCAGGCGTGCGGCGTCGTCAACGACCACCGCGCGGACTGCATCGTGCGTGCGAGCGTCGAGCTGGACCGCGCCGCGCTCGTGACGAATCGTCACGAGTGAAGTTGCGAGGAAGTCGTGACGGACTCGTGACACTTCCCGCGGCACCATGGACGCATGACCTTCTCGCCGCACATCGGGCCCGACCTCTTCGAGCTCGTCGACGCGCTCGATGACGGCGAAAAGGGGCGTGCGCAGATCTGGCGCGAGCTCGGCGTCGAGCTGCGCGCACGCGGGCTCTTCCAGCCGAGCTACGAGAGCGTCCGGCGGATCGTCAACGTCGTCCGCGAGCTGCGCACGCTCGCCTACTCGAAGCTGAAGCGCGCGCTCGTCCTGTCGGCCGAGTACCTCTGGAACCTGCGCGATCGCAAGGGGATCGTGCTCGACATCTTCGACGGCAACGACATCGAACGCCGGCGCGAGCGCTACCGCTGGAAGAGCGCTACGCCTCGAGCAGGCGCTTCAGCCGCTCGAAGTCCTTCCGAAACTGCTTCTCGGCGCGCCGCGCCATGACGCCGGCGGCGAAGCCGGGCAGCAGGCCGGCGTCGCCCTCACCGACGACCGTGAGACGCGTACCGCCGGCTGTCGGCTCGAGCATGTGCCGGATCGTGAACGGCACCGGGCTGTTCAGCGCCCGGAGCACGAAGATGACCGGCCGCTCCTCCTCGTCGACCGACAGCGTCGTCGAGAGCTCGCGGCCGAGCATGTGCCGCCGCTCGCGGATCTCGTCGCCGGCACGGGTCGCCGAGCGGACGCCGGACTGCCACTCCGGCAGGTTCCCGACGTCGGTCAGGTAGTCGAAGACGTCTTCGGGCGTCCGCGCGATCTCGATGGCCAGCTCGGCTCGCACGCTCGCACCCTAGAGCCGTTGCCGAGCGCGCGCTCGCCGTCGGCGTCGTCCTGCCCCGATCGGTATCCTGTCTTTACCGCGGAAAGGAGGTGGTCCGGTAGTGATTTCATCAAGTACGGGCAGTGGAGGTACCAGCGGGTAGAGGCGCTGTCCCCGGGACCTACGGGGAACCGCCTAGCCAGCGTGGGGGACGACGCGTTCCGCGCCGCCCGGCCTTCAGCCGGAGCAGGAAAGCGCTTCTACTCAGATCGAGCTGGTAACCGGATCAGGGGCCGCCGCAAGCGGCCCCTGTTCTTTTCTCCTACGCGGCGACTTCGTCGAGCGACGCAGCCTCGACGAGCAGCTGCAGCACCTCGCGCAGCGCCGTACGCGTCTCGTCCGTGAAGCCCTCGTGCGCACGCGCGACGGGCAGGCCCTCGCCGACGACGCGGGCGCCTGCGATGCCGAGGATCCGGCGGAGGTCGTTCTGCGCCCAGATGGCGCCGAACTGGCCGGCGGACGCGCCGACGACGGCGACCGTCCGGTTCAGGAGCGCCGCCTCGCCGCGAGGCCGGGACGCCCAGTCGACCGCGTTCTTCAGTCCGCCCGGGACCGAGCCGTTGTACTCCGGCGTCGCGAAGAGGATCGCGTCCGCCCCGGCCCACACCTCGCGGAGGCGGTGGACCGAGGCGGGCACGTCACCGGTGAGATCGAGGTCCTGGTCGTAGATCGGCAGCTCCGCGATCAGCGCCGGGTCGACGAGCTCGACCTCGACACCCGCGGGCGCGGCCGCCGACGCCTCCGCCAGGAGGCTCGTGTTGTACGAGTCGGCGCGCAGCGAGCCGGAGACGCCCAGGACCCGCATCGTCAGCCCTCCTGCCGGACGAGCGCGAGCTCGGCGACGAGCTTCACGTCGTCGGCGAGGTAGTTCCCGCCGGACTGGTTCGGGGCGTTCCAGCTGATGCCGAAGGCGTTGCGGTCGACCGTCGCCTCGACGCGCAGGCCGATCCGCTCGCGGCCGAACGGGTCGGTCGACGGAGCCTCGGAGATCGAGCCCTCGAAGGTGATCGGCTGCGTGACGCCCTTCATCGTCAGCTCGCCCTTCCCCGAGACCGTCGTGCCCTCACGCGACAGCTCGGTCGCGGTGAAGGAGATCTCCGGGTAGCGCGCCGCGTCGAAGAAGTCCGGCGTCTGCAGGTGACCGTTCAGCTGCTCGTCCTTCACGTCGACCGAGGCGACCTTGGCCGAGCCGTTCAGGGTGTCGCCCGAGAGGGTCGCCGTGAACTCGCGGAAGCCGCCGCGGAAGATGTTGACGCCGGCGTAGCCGACCTCGAACGAGACATTCGAATGCACGGGATCGGCACTCCAGGTGCCTGCCGGTGCGAAGGTTTCAACAGTGGACATCGTGCTCCTTTGGGGTCTATACTTGAGTCGTCAACGATCTTAGCGAGAGAACCTTGTCTAGTCAAGTATTGAGCGGTCAAACACAAACCGGCCTCCTCCACGGCGACGCGGACGTCGCCTGGGTGCGGTTCCTGCGGGCGCACGCCGCGATCACGCGCGAGCTCTCGGCCCGGCTCGAGGCAGGGCACGGCCTGACGCTCAGCGACTTCGACGTCCTCGTCCAGCTCTACCACGCACCGGGCCACTCCCTTCGGCGCGTGGACATTGCCCGGGCGGTGCTCCTGACGGCATCCGGCATCACCCGGCTCCTCGACGGGCTCGAGCGTGCCGGCTGGGTCGAGAAGCGGTCGTGTGACACCGACGCGCGGGTCAGCTATGCCGTCCTGACGAAGGCGGGCCTGGAGAAGTTCGAGGCTGCCCGGGTCGCGCATCACGGCGACATCGCGGAGCTCTTCGGCTCGCGCTTCAGCGCCGAGGAGCGCACCCAGATCGCCGAGCTGCTCGGCCGGCTGCCGCTGGCCGAGACCTCGCCCAGCTGCAGCGTATGAGCCACGCCTTCTCCTCGCTCGACGAGCTCGGCGACGGCTACGGCTTCCGGAAGATCCGGCAGGCGCTCGGCGTCGACGCCTTCGGCGTCAACGCGATCGTCTATCCGCCGAACTACGTGGGGCCGGAGCACTACCACGACACCCAGGACGAGCTCTACTTCGTCCATCGCGGCCGGATCCGCGTCGACGTCGGCGGCGAGAGCCGCGAGCTCGGGCCAGGCGGCCTCTTCCACGCGAGCGCGACCACGCATCGCCGCATCTCGAACGCGGGCGCCGACGACGCCGTCGTGTTCGTCGTCGGCGGCAAGGGCGGCTACGTCGAGCGCGACGGCCACCTCGTGAACCCCGAGGTCGACCTGCCGCGCCGGCAGGGCCTCGGCTAGAGCACCGCGACGGTTCGAATGCCGGTCGGTGCGTGCAGCGCCTCGAGCGCTGCGGGCACGTCCTCGAGCGCAACCCTGCTTGTGACGAATCGTTGCAAGTCGAACGTGCCGTCGAGCGCCGCCTGCGCGAGGAAGGGAATGTCGACGGCCGGGACGATGTCCCCGCCGTGCGTGACCGCCACGGTCACCTTGCGCGCGAACAGGTCCATCTCGACGTCGAGGTCGAGCCCGGCACCCGACGGGGGAACGCCGACGAGCGTCGCGACGCCGCCGTACGCGCACATGCGCATCGCCGCGACGAGCGCCTGCGGCGCACCGACCGCCGAGAACGCGTAGTCGATCTCGTCGACCGGCGTGCCCGCCTCGACCGCCTCGGTCGCGCCCAGCTCGAGCGCGAGCTCGAGCTTCTCGGGCACCGTGTCGATCGCGACGATCCGCGAGGCCCCCGCGAGCCGCGCGCCCTGGAGGACTGCGAGGCCGACGCCGCCGCAGCCGATCACGGCGACCGACGACCCCGGCTGCACGGGGGTCGCCCACAGCGCCGCGCCCGCACCTGTCGAGAACCCGCACGCGAGCAGACACGCCTGCTCCGGCGGCAGCTCCTTCGGCACCTTCACCGCGCACGCCGCGTGGACGACGATCGCATCGGCGAAACCGCCGGTGCGCAGCACCCCGGTTAGTGACGAATCGTCACGAGCGAGGCGCATCTTCCGGGCGCCGCGCAGGTACTTCGCGCACCGCCGCTCGTCGCCCCGCAGGCAGTTGCGGCAGACGCCGCACGGGACGTGCCACGCCACGACGACGCGGTCGCCCGGCACGACATGCACGACGCCTTCCCCGACGGCCTCGACGATGCCGGCCGGCTCGTGCCCGAGCAGGATCGGGAACCGCATGTGCCAGCCGCCCGACTCGAGCACGTGCAGGTCGGTGTGGCAGACCCCGCACGCCTCGACGCGCACCCGCACCTCGTCCGGCCCCGGCTCGTCGAGGACGATCTCCTCCAGCTGCGGCGCGCTCCCCGGCTCGGCGAAGACGAGCCCGCGCGTCACGACGCGGCGCGGCGCAGCTGCTCGTCGAGCGGGACGAGCGGAAGCCGGAACGTCTCGACGGCGGCCGGCGAGGTGACCACGTTGTCGCCGAGCTCGAGCATCGTCAGCTGGTCGCGGGTCACCGGCGCGCCGGGGAGCCGCTCGGTGAGCGTCGCCTGGATGCGCATCAGCCCGAAGGGGACGTGGACGGTCGGCCGTCGTGCGCCGAGCACCTTCTTCAGGCGCGCCCAGAACTCGTTCCACGTCGGCGCGTCGGGGCCGCCGACCTCGAACGTCCGGTTCGCGACGCCCTCGGCGTCGACCGCCTGCGCGAAGTACTCGGCGAGATCCTCGACCCAGATCGGCTGCAGCCGCTGCGTCCCCGGCCCGACGACGGGCGTCACGGGCGCGAACCGCGCGAGTCGCACGAACGTCGGCAGGACGCCGCCGTCCCGGCCGAAGACGAACGACGGGCGGAAGATCACGGCGTCGAGCCCGGACGCCTCGACCGCTCGCTCCATCTCCCACTTCGCCCGGTAGTACGGAACCGCGTCCTTCGTCCGCTCGTCCAGCCCCAGCGCGCTCGCGAGCACGAAGCGGCCGACACCCGCGTCCTGCGCGGCGGCGACGAGGTCGCGCGTTCCCTGGGCCATCACGCGCTCGAAGTCCGCCGGACGGCCGGTGATGATCGAGACGAGGTGGACGACGGCGTCGGCACCCTCGCACGCAGCACGCAGCGCCGCGGCGTCGGTGACGTCTCCCCGCACGAGCTCGACGCCCCACGACGCGAGCTTCGACGCCCGCCCCGGTTCCCGCACGAGCGCCCGCACGGAGACCTCTCGCGCGCGCAGTGCGTGGATCACGTGCGGCCCGATGAACCCCGTTCCGCCCGTGACGAGGACGGTCATTCCCCGCTCTCGAAGTTCTTGAAGTAGCGCGAGGGGGTCGGGCCCTGCTGGCCCCGGTACTTCGACCCGATCTGCGACGACCCGTAGGGGACACGCGCCGGCTCGGTCATCTGCATGAAGGAGATCTGCCCGATCTTCATCCCCGGGTAGATCGTGATCGGCAGGTTGGCGACGTTCGAGAGCTCGAGCGTCACGTGCCCGTCCCAGCCTGGGTCGATGAACCCGGCCGTCGAGTGGATCAGGAGCCCGAGACGGCCGAGCGACGACTTGCCCTCGAGCCGTGCCACGAGGTCGTCCGGGAGCTTGACCCGCTCGAGCGTCGAGCCGAGGACGAACTCGCCCGGGTGGAGGACGAACGGATGGTCGTCGTCCGCCTCGACGAGCTCGGTCAGCTCGGCCTGCTCCTTCTTGACGTCGATGTACGGGTAGCGGTTGTTGTGGAAGACCCGAAACAGCCGGTCGACGCGGACGTCGACGCTCGACGGCTGGAGGAGCGATTCGTCGTATGGCTCGATCTCGATACGACCCTCGCTCAGAAACCGGGCGATTGTGGCGTCGGAGAGGACCACGGCGGCGATTCTACGGATACCATCCATGACCCTCGTGGCAGTTGTCTCGGACATCGATGTGACCGAGCTCCGCCGCCAGCGCCGTGAGCTCCGCCGCCGGCAGGTCCGGCGCCGGCGCGTCACCGCGCTCGCGGTGCTCGTCGTGCTCGCGGTCGCCGCGGTCCTCGGGCTGGCGAAGCTCGTCGCCGGCGCGACCGCGAGCGCCGGCTCCGTCCTGCTTCAGCCGGTGTCGAGCGCGCTGCCGCAGACGCCGTTCCACCAGCTGCCGCCGGAGGAGATCCGCGGCGTCCACATCACCGGCCCGCTGATGAGCCTGCCGGGTAAGTTCAGCCAGTACCTCGCGCTCAAGAAGGACGGCCTCAACACGGTCGAGGTCGACCTGAAGGACGAGAGCGGCAACGTCTCGTTCCTGCAGGGGGCACCGCGGATCGCGACCACGGACGGCGCCGCCCGCGCCTACTTCTCGCTCCACACGGTCGTCCAGCAGGCGCACAAGGCCGGGATCTACCTGATCGGGCGGGTCGTCACCTTCGAGGACCCGATCACGGGCGCGGCCCACCCGGAGCTCGCGATCCACCGCAGCGACGGCTCGCTCTGGCACACGAGCGGCGGCCTCGCCTGGCTCAACCCCTACAACCGGACGGCGTGGAAGTACGACGTCGACGTCGCGGTCGCAGCCGCGAAGGCCGGCTTCGACGAGATCCAGTTCGACTACGTGCGCTTCCCGAGCGACGGCGACATCTCGATCATGCGCTTCCCCGGCCCCCATCCGCAGACGAAGAACGCGACCGTGCCCGCGTTCCTGCGATACGCGCGCTCGCGCCTGCACCCGCTCGGCGTGCGCCTCTCGGCCGACGTGTTCGGGCTCTCGGCGTCGCACGACCTCGGCATCGGCCAGCTGCCGGCCACGATCGGCGGCATCGTCGACGCCATCTACCCGATGACGTACCCGTCGCACTACACGGCCGGCGAGTACAACCTCGCGAACCCGAACGACGCGCCGGGCGCGACGGTGATGTTCTCGCTCCAGGACTTCCGCGACCAGCTGCCGCTCGGCGGGGCGCGCCTCGTCCCGTGGCTCCAGGACTTCTCGCTCTACCGCACCTACACGCCGGCCGACGTCGCGGCGCAGATCCAGGCCGCCCGCGCGATGCACACCGCCGGCTTCATGCTCTGGAACGCCGCCGGCGTCTACACGGCGAAGGAGCTGAAGCCCGCGGCGGCGCCCCCGCCGCTACCGGTCCTGCCCGCTCCTCAGCTTTAACCGTTCGACACTGCGGTACCGTGCCTCGCATGGCCACGACCCGCGCGATCGACGTCCACACCGCGATTCCGGGGCCGCGATCGCAGGAGATCCTGGCCCGGAAGGAGCGCGTCGTCGCGCAGCCGCTCTCGGTCTACCTGCCGGTCGTCGTCGCCGAGGCGCACGGCGCGCGGCTGACCGACGTCGACGGCAACACCTTCATCGACTTCACGGGCGGCGTCGGCGTCCTGAACGTGGGCCACACGCATCCGCGGGTCGTCGAGGCGGTGCAGGAGCAGGCCGCGAAGTTCCTCCACACCGACTTCACGATCCTCCCGTACGAGGTCTACGTCTCGCTCGCGGAGCGCCTCGTCGAGCTGGCGCCGTTCAGCGGCCCGGCGAAGGCCGCGTTCTTCAACTCGGGCGCCGAGGCGGTCGAGAACGCGGTCAAGTTCGCGAAGTTCTTCACCGGCCGCGCGGGCGTGATCGGGTTCGAGCGCGGCTTCCACGGGCGGACCCAGATGGCGCTTTCGCTGACGTCGAAGACGCACCCGTACAAGGCGGGCCTCGGCCCGTTCGTGCCGGAGGTGTACCGGGTGCCGTTCCCGTACGAGTACCGCGGCGTCTCGACCGACGCGGCGCTCGACGCGATCGAGCGCGCGTTCCAGACGACGGTGGCCGCCGAGAGCGTGGCCGCGATCGTCTTCGAGCCGGTGCAGGGCGAGGGCGGCTTCATCCCGGCGCCGCCGGCGTTCGTCGAGGGGCTGCGCGCGATCTGCGACCGCGAGGGCATCGTCCTCGTCGCCGACGAGGTGCAGACCGGCTTCGGCCGGACGGGGCGGCTCTTCGCGAGCGAGCACTTCGCTGTCGAGCCCGACCTGATGACGATCGCCAAGTCGGTCGCCGCAGGGCTCCCGCTCTCCGGTGTCGTCGGCAAGGCGCCGGTGATGGACGCGCCGCCGGACGGCGCCGTCGGCGGCACCTACGTCGGCAACCCGGTCGCCCAGGCGGCGGCGCTCGCGGTGCTCGACGCGTTCGAGGAGGAGGCGCTCGTCGAGCGCGGCCGGCACGTCGGCGACGTGATCCGCGGCAGGATGCTGGCGTGGCAGGAGCGACACCCGCAGATCGGCGACGTCCGTGGGCTCGGGCCGATGCTCGCGATCGAGCTCGTGGAGGATCCGCAGACCAAGGCGCCGGCGCCCGGACTCGCGACGCGGGTGACCGAGACGGCGGCGGAGCGCGGCGTCCTCCTCCTCAAGGCGGGCGTCCACGGCAACTGCATCCGCGTGCTCTGCCCGCTCACCATCTCCGACTCGGAGCTGGACGAGGCGCTTGCGGCCTGGGAAGACGCCCTCGCCACGGTTCTCGCGTAGCCATTCCGGCCGGTCCGGCGTTCTCTCTTCGTGGCGACCTCCGCCCGCACATCCCCTGCCGCCATGCTCGGTGAGCTTGTAGCGAATCGTTACGAGCTGCTCGAGGTCGTCGGCACCGGCGGGATGTCGACGGTCTATCGCGCGCTCGACACGCTGCTCGAGCGGAACGTTGCGCTGAAGGTGCTCCATCCGCACTACGGCGACGACGCCGAGTACGTCGAGCGGTTCCGCCGCGAGGCCCGCTCGGTCGCGCAGCTGTCGCACCCGAACATCGTCACGGTCATCGACCGGGGCGAGGACGACGGCAGCCAGTACATCGTGTTCGAGTACGTCGACGGCGAGAGCCTGAAGGAGCTCGTCGACCGGAGCGGGCCGCTGCCCGTCCGGCGCGTGGTCGAGATCGGCCTGCAGATGGCGGACGCGCTCGCGTTCGCGCACCAGCACGGGCTCGTCCATCGCGACGTGAAGCCGCAGAACGTCCTCATCAACGGCGACGGCGAGGCGAAGGTGACCGACTTCGGCATCGCGCGCTCGCTCGACGTCGAGCACGGCGTCACGCAGACCGGCACCGTGCTCGGCACGAGCAACTACCTCTCGCCGGAGCAGGCGCGCGGTCAGACGGTGACGCCGGCGACCGACGTGTACTCGCTCGGCGTCGTGCTCTTCGAGCTGCTGACCGGTGAGGTGCCGTTCCCCGGCGAGAACTTCGTCGCGGTCGCGATGCAGCACATCAACGAGCCGCCGCCGTCGCTCGTCGAGAAGCGGCCGGATGCGCCGCTGCGTCTCGTCTACGCGGTCGAACGAGCGCTCGCGAAGGACCCGGCCGATCGCTTCCCGTCGATGACGTCGCTCGCCGCGGAGCTGCGGGCATGCCTCGGCGAGCTGAGCGAGCCCGACACCGACGCGACCTTCATCGCGCAGTCGCCGGTGCTGCGGGCCTCGCGGCCGCGACGTGCGACCGCCCGCCGGAGCCGCCGGCCGATCTACCTGCTTGCGCTCGTCGCCGTCGTCGCGGTCGCCGTCACCGCGGCGATCCTCGTCCTCCACGGCTCGGCACGTGACAACTCGTCACAAGGTGGAGCGGGCGCAGCGACCGGCGCCGCGATCAGCCTGCACGCGACGCGGGCATTCGATCCCGAGGGCGACGGCACCGAGCACGACGCCGACGCACCCAAGGCGACGGACGGAAACCCGTCGACGTACTGGTACACGGAGCACTACGACAGCGGGCTCGGGAAGCCCGGCGTCGGTCTCGTGCTCGACGCCGGCGCGCCCGAGAAGGTCGCGTCGATCACCGTGACCTCGTCGACGCCCGGCTTCACGGCGGAGATCCTCGCCGGCAACGCGCTCAGCACGTCGATGGAGATCGACGGCGCCGAGCAGACGGTCGGCGGCTCGACGACGTTCACGCTCCGTGGCGCGACCGCGCGCTACTACGTGGTGTGGATCACCGACCTCGGGCCGAACCACTCCGTGCAGATCGACGAGGTCCGCGCGAAGGGCTAGTACTCGAGCGCGCTGCGCCGCTCGCGCCGTTCGAGCGCGAGCTGGATCAGCCGGTCGAGCAGCTCGCCGTAACCGATGCCGGACGCGTCGAAGAGCTTCGCGTACACGCTCGTGGCCGTGAACCCCGGCATCGTGTTCAGCTCGTTGACGACGACCTCGCCGTCGGCGGCGCGCACGAAGAAGTCCACCCGCGCGAGCCCCTCGCACTCGGAGGCGATGAACGCGTCGACCGCTCGGCGCTGCACGAGCTCGATCGTCTCCTGCGGCAGGTCGGGCGGGACGACGAGCTGCATGCCGTCGGCGTCGTACTTCGACGCGAAGTCGTACCAGTCGTGCCCGAGCGTGTCGATCGAACCGGGGAGCGACGCGACGGGCGGCGGCACGCGGTTGCCGAGCACGCCCACCTCGACCTCGAGCCCGTCGACGAACTCCTCGACGAGCACCTTCTCGTCGTGGCGCCTCGCGAGCGCGACCGCCGCCGCAAGTGACGATTCGTCACGAACCTTGGAGATGCCGACGGAGGACCCGAGCCGCGCCGGCTTGACGAACACCGGGTAGCCGAACGGGTTCTCGACCTCGTCGCCGAGGCGGATCGTGTGATGGCGGGCGACGGGGATGCCGCTGTCGCGCATCACCTTCTTGAAGAGATCCTTGTCCATCGCGAGCGCGGACGCGGCCACCCCTGCCCCGACGTACGCGACGTCGAGCAACTCGAGCAGGCCCTGCACCGTCCCGTCCTCGCCGAACGGCCCGTGCAGGATCGGCAGCACGACGTCGACGCTGCCGAGCACGGCGGGCGTCGCGTCGTCGGCGGGCATGGGCACGAGCGCCGTGTCCGTGCTTGTGCCAAGTTGTTGCAAGCCGCCCTCGAGCTGCCAGCGCCCGTCGCGGCCGATCTCGATCGGGACGACGTCGTAGCGCTCGGCGTCGAGCGCGGCGAGCACCGAGCGCGCGGACGCGAGCGAGATGTCGTGCTCGCTCGAGCGGCCGCCGGCGAGCAGGGCGACGCGGAGCCGCTCGCTCACGGGGTCGTCGTCGTGGTCGCCGTCGTCGTCGTGCTCGACGAGATCCGGCCGACGGTCAGGGTGACGACCGCCTTCGGCTTCGCCTGCGTCCCGCCCGGCGGATCCTGGTTCAGGACCTGGCCGTCGAGGTTCGGGTCGCTGACGTCCTGGTAAACGATCTTCCAGCGGAAGCCGGAGTCGGCGAGCGTCGAGGTCGCCGAGCCGACGTCCTGCGAGGAGACGTCGGGGATCGTCGAGGTCGTCGGCCCCTTCGACACCGTCAGCGTCACCGTCGAGCCCTTGCCAGCCGACGTGCCGCCGGCCGGATCCTGGCTGACGACCGTGTTCGCGGGCTGGTCCGACTCGACGAAGCTCGGCGCGACCTTGAACCCTTCCGCCTCGAGCGTCGAGGCCGCCTGCGCGAGCGGCAGCGAGCGCACGTCCGGCACCGACACCGGCGTCGGCCCCTTCGCGACGTTGATCGTCACGAGCGTGCCGACCTTGACCTTCGTGCCGGAGGGCGGATCCTGCGCGGTGATCGTGCCCGCGGGCTTCGAGCTCGGCACCTCGCGCGTCTTGATCTTCAGGTCGAGCTTCGTCAGCTTCGCGACCGCCGCGGTCTGCAGCGTGTCGACGAGCGGCGGCACGACGACGCGCGGCAGGCCGGTCGAGACCCAGATGTGCACCGGGCTCCCCTTGCCGATGCGCGTGCCCGCGGTCGGCTGCTGCTTGAACACGAGGCCGTTTGCGGTCGCCTTCGAGAAGTGGTGGTCGACGACCGGCTCGAAGCCGTCCGCCTTGATCTTCTGGCGCGCGAGCGCCTCCGTCATGTTGAGGTAGTTCTCGACGCCGACCGGCTTGTTCGACGCGAGCTTGTTCGAGATCTGCTGGTAGAGGAGGTAGCCGCCGATCGCCGCGACGACGACGAAGAAGAGCGCCGCGAGCCACGGCCACACCGGCCGGCGGTGGATCGGCTCGTCGAGGTCGTAGTAGACGGCCGGCGGCGCTTGCTGCGGCGGCCGCCGCTGGATCATCGTCGCCGCCGTCGCCGCGTACGGCTGGTCGAACTCGGCCGGCACGCGCAGGATCTGCGTCGCCGCCTCCTCGGTCACGGGCGACACCGCCGAGCCGCGCAGGAACCGCTCGAGGTCGGCGTCCATCTCCTCCGCGCTCTGGTAGCGGTCGTCCGGGTCCTTCGCGAGCGCGCGCATGACGATCAGGTCGAGGTCGCGCGGGATCTCCGGCCGCTTCGCCGACGGCGGCTCCGGCAGCGCCGACAGATGCTTCATCGCGATCTCCACCGGTGTGTCGCCGTTGAACGGGACGGAGCCGGTCAGCAGCTCGTACAGGACGATGCCGAGCGAGTAGAGGTCGCTGCGCTGGTCGACGTTCGTGCCGCGCGCCTGCTCGGGCGAGAGGTACTGCGCGGTGCCGACGATCGACCCGGCCTCCGTCATCTGCGACGTGCCCGCACGTGCGATCCCGAAGTCCGTCACCTTCACCCGGCCCTCGGCGTCGACGAGGACGTTGTGCGGCTTGATGTCCCGATGGACGATCCCGTGTCGGTGCGCGAAGCGCAGCGCCGACAGGATCTGCCGCGCGTACTCGACGGACACGGTGAGCGGGGCCGGCCCGCGGGTGACGATCAGCTCCTTCAGGGAGCGGCCGTCGATGAACTCCATCGCGATGTAGTAGGTGCCCTCGGCCTCGCCGCGGTCGTAGATCGAGACGATGTTCGGATGCGAGAGCGCGGCGGCGTTCTTCGCCTCGCGCCGGAACCGCTCGACGAACTGGTCGTCGTTCGCGTGCCGGTCGTTGAGGATCTTGATCGCGACCCTCCGGCCGAGCTCCTGGTCCTCGGCGAGATAGACGTTCGCCATGCCGCCGGCGCCGAGCTTCCGCACGATGGTGTAGCGCCCGTCGAAGAGCGCGCCGATGAGCGTGTCCGTGACGGCCACGAGGGTGCCTAGAGGGTACTCACCCGCCCAGAAGGGCCTGCATGACCTGCTTGGCGATCGGCGCGGCGACGGCGCCACCGAAGCCGTTCGCCTGCTTCTCGAGGACGACGGCGACCGCGACCTTCGGGTTGTCCGCAGGCGCGAACGAGACGAACCACGCCGTATAGACGTGGTTCGTGCCGGTTTCCGCGGTGCCGGTCTTGCCGGCGACCTTGATCCCCGGGATGGCGGCGGAGGTGCCGGTGCCGCCCGTGACCACGAGCTGCATCATCTGGTTCAGCTCGGCGGCGGTCTCGGGCTTGATCGCGCGGCCGAGCTTCCCGGGGTGCGCCGTCTTGATCGTCGAGCCGTCCGGCCCGACGATCTTCTGGACGAGATAGGGCTTCGGGACGATGCCGCCGTTCGCGATGGCCGCGACGACCATGCACATCTGCAGCGGCGTCACGCCCAGCGTGAACTGGCCGAAGGCCAGACGGCCCGGGTCGGCATGGTCGAAGTTGTCGTCGAGGGTGCCCGTCCCCGGCTTCAGCAGCCCGCTCGGGAGCCGTTCGCCGGCCGGCGTCTCGAGCGGCGGCACCTTGTAGAAGCCGAACCGCTTCGCGTAGTCCATGATCGTCTTCGCGCCGAGGTGCATGCCGATGTTGCAGAAGACCGAGTTGATCGAGTGCTCGAGGCCCTGCGCGAGCGTCACGTGCCCGTACGACTCGGCCGACTGGTCCGGGTTGAGGGCGTTCGAGATCTTCTGCCCGTACTCGGTGCAGTAGCCGGGATCGTCGAACCCGGAGCTCGGCGTGTAGGCGCCGGTGTCGAGCGCCGCGGCGGCGGTCACGATCTTGAACGTCGAACCCGGTGTGAATCGCCCCTGCGTGGCGCGGTTGAGCAATGCCGACGCCTCGTGGCACGCGCCCTGGATGTGCAGGAGCTGCGCGTAGTGCTGCTCGGCGAGGTTCTGGTTGTACGTCGGCGACGACGCCATCACGTAGACCGCGCCCGTCTTCGGGTTCATCGCGACGACGGCGCCGCACTGGTCGCCGAGCAGCCGCTGCGCGAGCTTCTGCGCGTTCGGACGGAGCGTGAGCCGCAGGGAGTCGCCGTGCACCGTCGCCGACCCGAGCTTGTTCAACAGATTGTGGAAGGCGTTCGAGAGGTCGGTGTTCGACCCGGTGAGGTAGTCGTTCATCGACTCCTCGAGCCCGGTCTGCGCATGCGACTGCGTCGAGTAGCCGATCGTCTGCGCCGCGAAGCCGTTCAACGGGTACTTGCGGAAGTAGAGCGTGTTGCCCTTCTGCTTCACCTTGCGGTTCGTGGCGATCACGGTCGATGTCGTCGGCCCGTAGATCAGACCGCGTGCGATCGAGAACTGCACGACGCGCTGGATCGCGTTGTCCTGCTTCGCCTTCAGGTCGCCCGCCGCCCACGCCTGCCAGTACGTCGTCGCGACGATCAGCGCGGTCAGCAGCACGACGGAGACGACCGCGAGACGGTTCAGCTGCCTGTTCACGGGCGCACGCCTTCCAGCTCCGCGTTCGCCCGGTTCGAGACGAGCATCAGGCCGGCGAGCACGAGGAAGTTCGAGACGATCGACGAGCCGCCGTACGAGACGAGCGGCAGCGTGATCCCGGTCAGCGGGATCACGCGCAGCACGCCGCCGACGATGATGAACGTCTGCAGGGCGAAGCCGAACGTGAGGCCGGCGGCGAGCAGCTTCGAGAAGCCGTCACCGGCGAAGAGCGAGATGCGGAAGCCTCGGAGCACGAAGACCATGTAGACGAGCAGCAGCCCGGCGCAGCCGATCAGGCCGATCTCCTGCGCGATCGCGGAGTAGATGAAGTCGCTGTTCAGCTCCGGGATGATCTGGTGGCCGGAGGCGGTCGTGAACGTGCCCGAGCCGAGCCCCGTGCCGCCGAAGCCGCCGTGGCCGATCGAGTAGAGCGACTGGACCTCCTGGTAGCTCGTGCAGTCCTGGCGGAGCGCGGGCTGCCCCGTCAGCGGGCAGTACACCGCCTTCGTCGTCCACGGGTGCAGCCAGTTCGTGACCCGCTCGCGGACGTGCGGCGTCCCCTGGTAGACGGCGACCGCGCCGGCGAGGAAGAGGCCGAGCCCGCCGGCGACGAACGCGATCCGCGCCGTCGCGGCGTAGAGCAGCGCCAGGAAGATCCCGTAGTAGAGGAGCGCGCTGCCGAGGTCGTCGGTCGCGAAGAGGACGAGCATCGCCGCGCCCCAGATCACGAGCAGCGGTCCCCAGTCCTTCAGCCGTCCCTGCGCCAGCACCTCGCGCTTCTCGCGGAAGTACGCGGCGAGGAAGACGATCAGCGCCACCTTGCCGAGCTCGCCCGGCTGGAACTGGAGCCCGCCCACGTGCACCCAGAGGCGCGCGCCGTTGATCGTCTCCCCGAGCCCCGGCAGCATCGGCATGAAGAGGAGCGCGATCGCGCCGAGCCCGAAGAGGTACTTGTAGTTCTCGAGCAGCCGGTAGTCGCGGCGCAGCCCGAGGAGCGCGACGCCGAAGACGGCCACGCCGACGATCACCCACGTCCCCTGCTTGAACGCGTCGGTCGGGCCGAGGCGGTAGATCTCCGTCAGGCCGACCGCGGTCAGGAGCGCGGCGATCGGCAGGACGTACGGGTCGGCGAGCGGCACCGTGAGCCGCGCCACGACGTGCGCCGCGAGATAGAGGCCGAAGAAGAACGCCGCATACCCGAGCGAGCCGGCGGAGATCTGCGCCTTGTCGGCGATGTAGACACTCGCGAAGCCGACGCCGGTCAGGATCCCGACGCCGGTCAGGTAGACAAGCTCGCGGTTTCGCAGGCTCAGCGCGTCAGCCCCACGACGAGGAGCACGGTGGCGATGCCGAGCAGCAGGAGGATGAGGAGCACGAGCCGGGCGCGCGCGGCCGGGGTGATCGGCTCGCGGCGCCCGAGCGTCGCCGCCTCCGGCGAGCCGGGCTCGACGAACACGTCGGGCACGTCTGCTGCCGGGACGACCATCGTGTCCACCGGCGGCGCCGGCAGGACGTGCTCCGCAGTGTCCTCCTCGAGCATGTCCCGGGCGGCGGGCATGCTGATCGTCTCCTCGCCGTCGGCGGCGATGCGGAAGGCGATGACGGTGATGTTGTCCTCGCCGCCGCTCCGGTTCGCCGCCGCGACGAGCGACTTCGTGACACGGTCGAGATCGTCGGGCGTCTTCGCGACGACGTCGAGGATGTCGTCGTCGCCGACCATGTCGGTCAGCCCGTCGGAGCAGAGCAGGAAGATGTCGCCCGTGCTCGCGTCGACGACGAACGCGTCGACGTCGACGTCGGGATCGGTGCCGACGGCTCGTGTGATCACCGAGCGCTGCGGGTGGATCTCCGCCTCCTCGCGCGAGAGCTTGCCGCTCTTCAGCAGCTCGTTCACGAGCGAGTGGTCCTCGGTCAGCTGCTCGAGCTTGCCGTCGCGCACGAGGTAGGCGCGCGAGTCGCCGACGTGCCCGATCGTCACCTGCTGCCCCTCGACGAGCGCGACCGTCATCGTCGTCCCCATGCCCGACGTCGCGGGATCGCTCGAGGCGCGCTCGAACACGCGCCTGTTCGCCTCCTGGATCAGCGAGACGAGCTTGTCCGGGCCGGAGAGCGAGCCCGGATCGCTCTCCTCGAGCGCGGCGGCTGCGAGCTTCGACGCGACCTCGCCCGCCTGCGCGCCGCCCATGCCGTCGGCGACCGCGAAGAGCGGCGGCGCGACGACGTACGAGTCCTCGTTGTGGCGGCGCTTGCGACCGGTGTCGCTCGCCCGTGCGTAGGCCCCGACCACCTAGTCCTCGAACCTCAGCTCGGTCTCGCCCGTGCGGACGACGTCGCCGGCCACGAGCTTGCGCGGCCGGTCGATGCGGATCCCGTTCACGAACGTGCCGTTCGTCGAGCCGGTGTCGGTGACCCAGACGCCGTCGCGGCGGGGCTCGATCCGCGCGTGCCGGGCGGACGCGAACTCGTCGCCGTCGATCGAGACGGTGTTCGAGGCGGCGCGGCCAACCGTCACGGCCGCTGCGTCCACGTCGTACTCCTCGCCCTCGTCGAGCACCGGGCTCGCCATGACGACGAGGCGGCCGGAGTGGACGGCCTGCCC
>JBEQUF010000365.1:0-5238 GCA_040349295.1 Actinomycetota bacterium
CCGCGCGCGCATGCGCCTCGAGGGCCCAGGAGCCGGCGACGAGGAGGAGGACGACCGCGACGACCTTGTACCGCATGCCTCCTGTATCGGCACGTCCCGCCGTCTCCCTAGACTCGAAGAGCCATGGCCCCGCGGACGTACAAGACGGAGGCGGTCGTGCTGCGCTCGATGCGGCTCGGCGAAGCAGATCGCGTGCTCCACCTCTACACGCTCGACCGCGGCCGCGTCGGCGCAGTCGCGAAGGGCGTCCGCAAGACGAAGTCGCGTTTCGGCGCCCGGCTCGAGCCGCTGAGCCACGTCGAGCTGCTGCTCCACCAGGGTCAGAGCGACCTGCAGACGATCACCGGCGTCGAGCTGCTGCACTCGCATCAGACGGCACGCGAGGACTACTACCGGCTGAGCGTCGGGCTGATCGGCGCCGAGGCGATGCTTCGCCTCTTCAGCGAGCAAGAGGCGAACGAGCGCGCGTTCACGGCGCTGACGCGCTTCCTCGACGCACTCGACGAGCTGGCGCCTACGGGGGAGCGGCCCGCACTCGACGCGCTCGCGCTCAGCTTCCAGCTGAAGCTGCTGTGGCTGTCCGGCTACCTGCCGCACCTGACGAGCTGTGCGGAGTGCGGCGCGGACGACGCGACGCTCGTCGGCTACTCGCCGCGCGCGGGCGGCGCCGTCTGCAGCGGCTGCGCAGGCCACACGGAGGCGATCGGTCTGAGCCCGGAGGGGATCCGCTACATCGAGGCGCTGCTGCAGACGCCGCTCTCGGACGCACCGGCGCTCTCGCACGGCGAACGGGCATCGCGCGACGCGCTGCGCGTGATCACCGCGAGCTACGAGTACCACGGCGGCTTCCGACTGCGCACGCTGTCTGCATGATCCGCGCGCTCGACGACGGCTACGAGCTCGACGACGATAGCGGACGCCTCGACCGCGACGCGATCCACGCCTACCTCGGCGGCATCTCGTACTGGGCGAAGGGGCGGAGCCGCGACCGGCAGGACGAGCTGATCGACGCGAGCATCCGCGTCGTCGGTCTCTACACGGACGGCGCGCAGGTCGGCTTCGCGCGCGCGGTCGACTGCGACGCCGCCGGCTTCGTGTACCTCGCCGACGTCTACGTCCTCGAGGAGCACCGCGGCCGCGGGCTGGGGCGGGCGCTCGTCCGGGAGATGATCGAAGGCGGCGCGCTCGCCGACCGCCGCTGGGTGCTCCACACGCGCGACATGCACGCGCTCTACGCGCAGTTCGGCTTCGGCCCGAACGAGCGGCTCATGCAACGCGGGTAGTTCCCACGGATGCGGCCGCCGCCGCCCCCGGTGAGAGTTCGGGTGGAGGTGAGCGCCCATGGCGCGCAGCACCCGCGGAGCATTGATCGTCACTCTCCTCTGGATCGTCGTGGCAGTCGTCGCGATGACCCTCGCGACGACGACCGCCGTCGTCGTCTTCCTCGTCGTGACGATCGCCTCGTTCGCGCTCGGCAAGTCGCTCCTGGAGCATCGTGAGCACTGAGCTCGACACCGTCGCCGACGACTGGCAGCTCGCGTTCGACCAGGCTCAGCGCGCGCTCGACGCTGCGGGGAAGTCGTTCTCGCCGGAGGAGCTGCACGAGCGGCGGCGGCGGCTGGCGCAGGAGCGCGCCGACACGGCGCGCGAGCTCGTCGCGCTCGCCCGCGACGCCGGCGTCCACGAGACGCCGTGGATCGCCCCCTGGGCAGTGACGCCGGCGCTACTCGGGCTCCCCGACACCGTCCGCGCCTGCATCTTCGACCTCGACGGCGTCCTCACCGACAGCCACGTGATGCAGGCCGCCGCCTGGGCGGAGGCGCTCGATCCGCTGCTGCTCGAGATGAGCGAGCATCCCGGCCGCCACTTCATCCCGTTCGACCGCGACGCCGAATACAGCGTCTACCTCGACGGCCGTCCACGCCTCGAGGGCCTGCAGCTCTTCCTCGCCGGACGGGGCATCCGCGTGGAGATGGACGAAGCGCTCGCGATCGCGCGCCGCAAGAGCGAGATCGTCGGGCGCGCGCTCCATCATCGCGGGCTGAACGCGCGTGCCGGCGCGCGGCGGTATCTCGAGTCGGCCGGGCATGCCGGGCTCGGGCGCGCGGTCGTCTCGAGCAGCACGCGCACGCTGCCGATGCTCGAGCTCGCCGACCTCGCGACGCTCGTCGACGCGCGTGTCGACGCCGACCAGATCACGAACGGCTCGCTCCACTCCCGGCCGGCCCCCGACCTGCTCCTCCGCGCCTGCGAGCTGCTCGAGGTCGAGCCGCACGAGGCGGTCAGCTTCACGCACATCCCGGACGGCGTCGCGGCAGCGCGGGCAGCCGGGATGCAGTCGATCGGCGTCGCGATGGGCGAGGCGGGACGCGAGCGCCTGCGCGTGCACGGCGCCGAGCTCGTCGTCCCGTGCCTCGCCGATCTGCTGGCGCCGCGGCTCGCAGCCGCGCTCGCCGCCTAGTCAGAGCCCGAGCCGGGATGAGCGACTGTGCCGCGCGCCCGCGCTTGGCGGCGCATCGCGGCGTCCTCGGTCGCGTCGATAGCGTCGCTATCGACGCTTCCTGCGTCCTTGCGCTGCACTCGCCGATCGCAGCCGCTCGACGAGCGACATCCCGGCTCGGGCTCTATTGCGTCACCTCGGACTCGGGCTCCCAGACCCAGCCGCCGATCTCCGGCATGTCCTCGCCGTGCTCGCGCGCGTACGAGCGTGCGCGGAGCCGGGCGTCGACCATCTCCTGCCGCAGGTGCGCGGCCCGCCCGCCGAGCGACGGCAGCCGGTCGATCGCGTCGATCACGAGGTGGAACCGGTCGAGGTCGTTCAGCATCACCATGTCGAACGGCGTCGTGGTCGTGCCCTCTTCCTTGTAGCCGCGCACGTGCATGTTGTCGTGGTTCGTGCGCCGGTACGTGAGGCGGTGGATGAGCCACGGGTAGCCGTGGTAGGCGAAGACGATCGGCTTGTCGCGTGTGAAGAGCGCGTCGAACTCGTCGTCGGTGAGGCCGTGCGGATGCTCCGTATGCGGCTGGAGGCGCATCAGGTCGACGACGTTCACGACGCGCACCTTCAGATCGGGCAGGCGCTTGCGGAGGATCGCCGCCGCGGCGAGCGTCTCGAGCGTCGGCACGTCGCCGGCGCAGCCGAGAACGAGATCCGGCTCTTCGCCGTCGTCGTTCGACGCCCAGTCCCAGATGCCGATGCCGCGCGTGCAGTGCACGATCGCGTCGTCCATCGCCAGGAACTGCAGCGACGGCTGCTTGCCCGCCACGATCACGTTCACGTAGTGGCGCGAGCGGAGGCAATGGTCGGCCACCGAGAGCAGGCAGTTCGCGTCCGGCGGCAGGTAGACGCGGATGACGTCCGCCTTCTTGTTCGCGACGTGGTCGATGAAGCCGGGATCCTGGTGCGAGAAGCCGTTGTGGTCCTGCCGCCACACGTGCGACGAGAGGAGGTAGTTGAGCGAGGCGATCGGGCGGCGCCACGGGATGTCGCGCGTCACCTTCAGCCACTTCGCGTGCTGGTTGAACATCGAGTCGACGATGTGGATGAACGCCTCGTAGCAGTTGAAGATCCCGTGGCGGCCGGTCAGGAGATAGCCCTCGAGCCAGCCCTGGCACTGGTGCTCCGAGAGCATCTCGACCACGCGGCCCGCACGCGCCAGGTGCTCGTCGACGTCCTCGATCGCCGCCGACCACTGCTTGTCGGTCACGGCGTAGACGTCGCCGAGCCGGTTCGACTCGGTCTCGTCGGGGCCGAAGATGCGGAACGTCTCCGGGTTGCGCCGCACGACCTCGGTGAGCCAGCGGCCCATCGCGCGGGTCGCCTCGCCGAGCGTCGTCGCCGGCTGCTCGACCTCGACCGCGAAGTCGCGGAAGTCGGCGAGATCGAGGTCGCGCAGGAGCAGCCCGCCGTTCGCGACGGGATTGCCGCTCATCCGGGCGTCGCCCTGCGGCGGCAGCGCCGCGAGCTGCGGGACGAGCGCGCCGGCCTCGTCGAAGAGCTCCTCGGGCCGGTACGAGCGGAGCCACTGCTCGAGCAGCTCGAGGTGACCGGGGCTCTCGCGCAGCCCGGCGAGCGGCACCTGGTGCGACCGCCACGTGCCTTCGACCTGCAGGCCGTCGACCTCGTGCGGGCCGGTCCAGCCCTTGGGCGTGCGGAAGATGATCATCGAGCGCGGGTCGTCGAGCGCCTCGTCGAGCAGGGTGGCGAACCGCGCGTGGATCGACAGGTGATCCTCGTCGTCGAAGCCTGCCGTGAAGAGCAGCGGGTTGTGCCCGTAGCCGCGCATCAGCGCGAGCAGCTCGTCCTCGGGGATGCGGGCGAGCACCGTCGGGTTCGCGATCTTGTAGCCGTTGAGATGGAGGATCGGCACGACGCGGCCGTCGCGCTCGTCGTTCAGGAACTTGTTCGAGTGCCAGCTCGTCGCGAGCGGGCCGGTCTCCGCCTCGCCGTCGCCGACGACGCACGCGACCGTCAAGCCCGGGTTGTCGAACGCGGCGCCGTACGCGTGCGAGAGCGCGTAGCCGAGCTCGCCACCCTCGTGGATCGAGCCGGGCGTCTCCGGCGCGGCGTGCGAGGGGATGCCGCCCGGGAACGAGAACTGGCGGAAGAGCGCGCGGATGCCGTCGAGGTTGCGGCTGATGTGCGGGTAGAGCTCGCTGTACGTCCCCTCGAGATACGACTGCGAGACGACCGCCGGGCCGCCGTGGCCGGGGCCGACGATGAAGATCGCGCTCAGGTCGCGGGCCTTGATCGTCCGGTTCAGATGCGTGTAGAGGAAGTTGAGCCCGGGCGTGGTGCCCCAGTGACCGAGCAGGCGCGGCTTGACATGTTCGATCCGCAGCGGCTCGCGCAGCAATGGGTTGTCGAGGAGGTAGATCTGGCCGACGGACAGGTAGTTGGACGCGCGCCAATACGCGTCGAGCTGCGCGAGCTCGTCGTGCGTCATAGATGATCCCTTCTCGTGCGGGTTCTGGTCGTGAACGCAGGCTCGACGAGCCTGAAGCTCCACCTCGTCATCGACGGCGAGGCGCAGGAGGTGAGCGACATCGTCGAGGCGGACGCCGTCGGGCACAGGATCGTCCACGGCGGCGACTTCGACGCCCCGCAGCTGCTCGACGAGCAGGTCGAGGGCGAGATCCGCCGGCTGACGGAGCTCGCGCCGCTGCAGAACCGCCCCGCGCTCGAAGGGATCGCGCGCGTCCGCGAGCGGCTGCCCGGCGTTCCACAGGTCGCTGTCT
>JBEQUF010000040.1:0-5889 GCA_040349295.1 Actinomycetota bacterium
AGCCGCTCGGCGGCCTCTACCGGCCGCTGTCGGGCGAGCGGAAGCCGCGCGGCATCCTCCGCGCCAGCGAGGAGGAGCTGCTGCACGGCTTCGCCAAGAACGACTACCTCGACGAGGAGGCGTTCTGGGCCTCGGTCGAGAACGCACGCGCCAAGGCGGGCGAGCTCGCGCTCCGCATCCGCCAGGGCGACATCACGCACGACCCGAAGAACGGCGAATGCCCGGCGTGGTGCGATCTGTGGTCGATGTGCCGGGTGCCGCGCGTATGAACGAGCAGCAGCTTGCAGCGGTCGAGGCGTCGGGCGAGGTCTTCGTCTCGGCGGGCGCCGGCACGGGCAAGACGGCCGTGCTCGTCGAGCGGTTCGTGCGCGCGGTCTGCGACCGCGGCCTCGACGTCGACTCGATCCTCGTCATCACGTACACGCGCCGTGCTGCGGGCGAGCTGCGCACGCGCATCCGCGCCGCGTTCGCCGAACGCGGTCGCGACGATCTCGCCCGGGAGCTCGACGGTGCGTGGATCTCGACGATCCACGGCTTCTGCAACCGGCTGCTGAAGGCGTACCCGTTCGCCGCCGGGCTCGATCCGCGCTTCCGCGAGCTCGACGACGCGCAGGCGGCGGTGCTGCGCGGCGAGGCGTTCCGCGACGCCCTCGGCGCCTTCCTCGCCGACGGCGATCCCGACCGCTCGCGGCTCCTCGCCACGTACGGCGCCGACGGCCTGCGCCGCATGCTCACCGGCGTCGCCGAGACGCTTCGCTCGGCAGGGCGCGAGCTGACCCTCGACATCGGCGGCCGGCCGGAGCTCGACGAGCGCGTCGCCGAGCTGCGCGAGGCCGCGCACTGCCTCGCCGCCGACACGGCCGCGACCGAGAACCAGCACAATGCCGCCACGCAGCTGCTCGCGCTCCTCGAGCGGGGGTCGCAACCCGACCGGCTGATGGATCTGAGCGGCTTCAAGGCGCGCGTCACCGACCGGTCGGCGACCTACGAGGAGGCACGGCGCGCGGTCGAGCACGCGGCGCTCGACGTCGTCGCTGCCAAGGACCGTGAGTTGCTGCAGCAGCTGCTCGAGCGCTTCGCGGCCGCGTTCGACGAGGCGAAGGCGCGCGAGTCGGCGCTCGACTTCGAGGATCTCCAGCTGAAGGCACGGAACCTCCTCCGTGACGACCTGCAGATCCGCGAGCGCGAGTCGTTGCGCTTCCGCTCGATCATGGTCGACGAGTTCCAGGACACGAATGCGCTCCAGTGCGAGCTCGTCGACCTGCTCCGGCGTCCCGACACCGAGGTCTTCTACGTCGGTGACGAGTTCCAGTCGATCTACGGCTTCCGCCACGCGGACGTGCAGGTCTTCCGCGATCGCCGCGAGCAGGCGTCGCAGCTGCTGCCGCTGACGAACAACTATCGGTCGCGTCCGGAGGTGCTCGCCGCCGTCAACCATCTCTTCGGCTCGCACTTCGGCTCGGAGTTCCAGCCGCTCGCCGCGGCCGCGGAGTATCCCGACCCCGTCTTCGGGCATCCGGTCGAGCTGCTCGTCACCGACAAGGTGAGCTACGCCGACTCCGGCGTCCACTGGCGGCGCGGTGAGGCGCAGGCGATCGCGCGGCGCGTGCGCGAGCTCGTCGACCGGGGCGTCGCGACGCCGGGCGAGATCGTGCTCCTGTTCGCCGCGGGCACCGACGCCGAGTGGTACGAGGACGAGCTGCGCAAGGCGGGCCTCCCGACGTACCGCGCGACCGGCAAGGGCTACTTCGGCCAGCAGCAGGTCGCCGACCTCCTCTGGTACCTGCGGCTGCTGCACAACCGCTACGACGACCGCGCGCTCGTCGCCGTCCTCGCGTCGCCGTTCGTCGGCATCTCGAACGACGGCCTCGCGCTGATCCGCCGCGTCGCGTCGAAGCGGCCGCTCTTCGCCGGCATCGAGCACTCGCTCCCGCCGCAGCTCGACGAGCGGGACACGCGCCTGCTGCGCGCGTTCCGCCAGCGGTTCGACCGCCTCGTCGACGCGATGGCCCGCTCGTCGCTCGAGCGGCTCTGCGAGCGGATCGTCAGCGAGCACGACTACGACCTCGCCGTCCTCGCACAGTGGGACGGTCGCCGCCGCTACGCGAACATGCGCAAGCTCGCCCGCCTCGCGCGCTCGTACGAGGAGCTGCGCGGGCCGGACGTCGAAGGCTTCGTCCGCTTCGTCGCCGAGCAGGAGGCGCTCGGCGCGCGCGAGCTCGAGGCGGTCGCGGAGGAGGAGGGGTCGGACGCCGTTCGCCTGCTGACGATCCACGCGGCGAAGGGACTCGAGTTCAAGGTCGTGATCGTCGCCGACGCGGGCCGCGACAAGGCGCCGCCGTCCGCCGACGAGATCCTCGCGCTCGCCGACGGCCGCTTCGGCTTCCGCGTCGCCGATCCGGCGACGTCGAAGCGTCGGCCGGCGTTCGACTACGAGGAGATCAAGGACGCACGCCGAGTCGAGGAGGAGGCCGAGAAGCTGCGCCTCTACTACGTCGCGATGACGCGCGCGAAGGAGCGGCTGATCGTGTCGGGTGCGATCGATCGCGAGAAGAAGGCGGACGAGAACACGCCGATCGGCTGGGTGCTCGGGCGGCTCGAGCTCGCGGACGAGCTCGAGGCCGACGGCGTCGCCGAGATCGATCGCGGCGCAGCGCGGTTCATGGTCTCGGTCGACCAGTACCGGCCCGCACCGGCCGTCGAGGAGGTGCTGCCGGAAGCGGGACAGCTGGCGCTCTTCGCCGACCTCGCGGAGGCCGTGCAGCAGGTCGCGCCCGCACCGGTGCTGCCCCCGCTCGTCGCGCCCGCGGAGCCGCCGCTCCATCGTCCGCGCCGGCTGTCGTTCACCGCGCTGTCGACGTTCGACCAGTGCTCGTACAAGTACTACGCGATCTACGCGGCCGGCATGAAGGAGCGGCGCCCGGAGCACGTCCCGGGCGGCGACGGGGGGTTGCGCGCGACCGAGATCGGCGACACGGTGCATCGCCTGCTCGAGCAGGTCGACCTCGCCGCACCGGCGGCGCCGGGCTTCGAGCAGGTGCGCGACTGGTACCCGACGATCAGCGACGACGAGCTCGCCCGCGTGCGCGCGTTCGTCGCGTCGTACTGCGACTCCGAGCTCGCGCGCCGCGTCGCGTCGCTCGGGGCGATGCAGAAGGAGCGGCACTTCACCTTCGAGCACGACGGCGTCCTCCTGCACGGCTTCGTCGACGCCATGCACCTCGACGGGCCGGAGGCGGTGGTCGTCGACTACAAGACGAACCTGCTCGGCGAGGCGACGCCGGCCGAGATCGTCGAGCATGACTACCGGCTGCAGCGGCTCGTCTACGCGCTCGCCTGCTTCCGCGCCGGGGCCGAGCGGGTGGAGGTCGTCTACCACTTCCTCGAGCGCTCGGATGCTGTCGCCTCGACGACGTACGCGCGCGAGCAGGTGCCGGAGCTGGAGGCCGAGCTTTCCGCCGGGATCGAGCGGATCGTCGCCGGGGAGTTCCGGCCGACGCCGAGCGACTTCGCCTGCGCCGGCTGTCCGGCGCTCGATCTCGTCTGTGCAGGGCCTAGGCTTCGGAGCATGCCGCCCGCCCTCGAACTGCACGTTGGCGCGTAGCTTCGTCGCCGAGGCGCGCAAGCGCGTCGGGCCGAAGAAGGAGCGCATCCGTCCCGTGATCGAGCGGCTCGCGGCCGAGCACGCAGACGCTGCGATCGCGCTGACGTTTACGAACCCCCTCGAGCTGCTCGTGTCGGTGATGCTGTCGGCGCAGACGACCGACGTGAACGTCAACAAGGTGACGGCGACGCTCTTCAAGAAGTACCGGAGGCCGGAGGACTATATCGCGGTGCCGCAGGAGGAGCTCGAGCGCGACATCTTCGCAACCGGCTTCTACCGACAGAAGGCGAAGTCGCTGCGCGGCACGATGCGGCTCCTGCTCGATGAGTTCGGCGGCGAGGTGCCGCGGACGCTGCCGGAGCTGATCCGGTTGCCGGGCGTCGCGCGCAAGACTGCGAACGTCGTCTCCTCCGAGCTCGGCAACCCGTCCGGCATCGTCGTCGACACGCACGTTCGGCGGCTCTCGCAGCGGCTCGGCTTCACGAAGCAGGACGATCCCGTGAAGATCGAGCGTGATCTCGTGCGGCTCGTCCCGCGCGCCGACTGGGCACGGTTCCCGCACCTGATGATCTGGCACGGGCGCCGTGTCTGCATCGCGCGCAGCCCGCGGTGCGAGGACTGCGTCGTCAACGACCTCTGCCCGGCGTCGCGTGTCTGACCGCGACCGCTATGCGCGGAGCTTCGGCGCCGTCGCCGAGGGGTACGAGGCGAACCGGCCGCCGTATGCCGACGCCGCTGTGGACTGGATCGCGGCGCGTCTGCCGCTGCGCGACGTGGTCGACGTCGGGGCGGGCACCGGCAAGCTGACACGGCAGCTCGTCGAGCGGGGCGCCACCGTCGTCGCGGTCGAGCCGGATCCGGAGATGCGCGCGGTGTTCGCCCGCGTCGTGCCCGGCGTGCCCATCCTCGACGGACGGGGCGAGGCGATCCCGGTTGCCGACGGCTCTGCCGACGTCATCACGGTGGGGCAGGCGTTCCACTGGTTCGAGCGGCGCGTCGCGCTCGAAGAGATGCATCGTGCGCTTCGCCCCGGGGGCGGCGTCGCGTTCCTGTGGAACCGCTGGAACGAGGACGACCCGGTGCTCGGGCGCTTGAACGAGCTGCTCGCCGGCAGGCGGCCGACGACCGACCCCTGGGACGATGCGGACCGAGCAGGGCTCTTCGGAGCCTTCGAGGAGCGGCTGTTCTCGCAGGTGCGCACGATGACCGTCGACCAGCTCGAAGGGTGGGCCGCCTCGACGAGCGGATTCGTCAACGCGTCTCGCGACGAGCAGGAGCGGATCCGGCGCGGGATCCGCGAGATCGTCGGCGCGTCGGCGGACGTCGCGATCGCGACCAGCGTCATGGTGGCGGACCGTGCCTGAGCTGCATCCCGCGACGCGCGGCTTCGCCGACTCCGACCGGTACGAGCGCGGCCGGCCGGACTATCCGCCGTCCGCCGTCGCCGCCCTCTGCTCGGAGCTCGACCTGCGGCCCGGCCGCACCGTCCTCGACCTGGCGGCCGGGACCGGGAAGCTGACCCGGCTGCTCGTCCCGAGCGGCGCGAACGTGCTCGCAGTCGAGCCGATGCGCGAGATGCGCGCGAAGATCGGCGGCGTCGTCGCGCTCTCCGGCACGGCGGAGCGGATCCCGATCACCGACGGCTTCGTCGACGCGGTGACGGTCGGGCAGGCGTTCCATTGGTTCGACGCAGAGCGGGCGCTGCGCGAGATCCATCGCGTGCTGTCGCCGGGCGGCGGCGTCGGGCTGATCTGGAACGCACGTGACGAGCGCCAGCCGCTGCAGGCGGCGCTGAGCGAGATCTTCGACCGCTACGAAGGCGACACGCCGCGCCGGCAGCAGCGCGACTGGAAGACGGTGCTCGCCGGCAGCGGGCTGTTCGACGGGACGAAGCGGCTGCTCTTCTCCCATTCGCAACGCGCCGACGAGCAGCTCGTCGTCGACCGCGTCCTCTCCGTCAGCTTCATGGCGTCGCTGCCCGCGGAGGAGCAGAGACGCGTCGAGCGCGAAGTGCGGGAGCTCGCGCGCGACGCGAACGAGCTGCACTACATGACCGAGCTGTATCTGGGCTTTCGCCGCTAGTTGACCGACGGGTCGTCGGGCATGCGCGCGACGAGCTCGTAGATGCCGCCCTTGCGGCGCAGCACGTCGGCCCAGAGCTCGCCCGGCGTCTCGGTGAACGCGTCGTCGTTCTGCGCCTCTTCGAGGATCCAGTCCTCGCGTGCGAGCTCGTCCTCGAGCTGGCCGGAGCCCCAGCCCGCATAGCCCGCGAAGATGCGGCGGCG
>JBEQUF010000045.1:0-4451 GCA_040349295.1 Actinomycetota bacterium
CCACGGATCGTTCTTGAAGCGGAGGTAGACGTACGAGGCGACCATCATCCCGAACAGGGCGGCCTCGGCTGCGACGACGATCGCGGCGCCCCACCAGCCGAGCGGGAAGCGCTCGCGCGCGCGGCTGTCGACGGCGTACTCGGTCACGCCGGCTCCTTCGAGTGCCAGCCGACGAGCGTGAGCCCGACGAGCGCGAGGAAGATCGACGCGAACATGTAGTGCTGGACGACGAGCAGCGCCGCCGCGAGCGTGAGGCAGGTCGCGAGCAGGATCGGCCAGGCGGACGAGTGCGGCAGCTCCACGATCTCGGCCGTCCAGCCGTCGACGAGCGTCGACACGTGCTGCTGGTGGCCTTCGTCGAGCGCGACCGACGACGGCACGTCGCCGTCCCAGTTCGCGTACGCGCTCGTGACGGTCGGGATGGTCGCGAAGTTGTACTCGGGCGGCGGCGACGGGATCGTCCACTCGAGCGTCGGCCCGTGCCACGGATCCGGCCCCGAGGGCGCGCCGCGGAAGTACGACCAGACGAGGTTCGCGAAGAGGACGAGGATGCCGACGCCGGTCAGGTAGCCGCCGACCGACTCGATCACGTTGTACGACGTCCAGCCCATCCCGCCGGGGTACGTGTAGACGCGCCGCGGCATCCCGAGCAGGCCGACGATGTGCATCGGGAAGAACAGCATGTTCGTCCCGACGAAGATCACCCAGAACGAGAGCTGCCCCCACCGCTCGTGGTAGAGCCGGCCCGTGACCTTGGGGAACCAGTAGTACATGCCGCCGAAGATCGGGAAGACCGCGGCGCCGAAGATGATGTAGTGGAAGTGCGCGACGACGAAGTACGTGTCCGTCATCTGCTGGTCGAACGGGATGGCGAGGAACATGATCCCCGTCAGGCCGCCGACGACGAACATGACGATGAAGCCGATGACGAAGAGCAGCGGCGTCCTGAACTCCGGCTTGCCCGTGAAGATCGACATCGACCAGGCGAACACCTGGATCGTCGACGGGATGACGACCATCGACGTCGCGCCGGCGAAGAAGACGAGCGTCGTCGACGGGATGCCGGTCGCGAACATGTGATGCGCCCACACCCCGAAGCCGATGAAGACGACGAGCAGCTCGGCGATCGCGACGAGCGGAAACGCGATCATCTTGCGGCGCGTGAACGCCGGGATGATCTCGGTCGCGATCCCGAAGGCGGGGACGATGAGGATGTACACCTCCGGGTGCCCGAAGAACCAGAACAGGTGCTGCCACAGGAGCGACGAGCCGCCGTGCGCGACGTCGAAGAAGTGGAAGCCGAGGTTGCGCTCCAGATAGAGGAAGATCAGGTCGACGCTCAGCGAGGGCAGCGCGAAGATCAGCCCGAGCGACGCGGCGAGGAACGCGAAGCAGAAGAGCGGCATGCGGTTGAACGACATGCCGGGCGCGCGCAGCTTGAAGATCGTGACGACGATGTTCGCCGCCGTCAGCGTCGACGCCAGCCCGTTCAGGACGAGGCTGAGGATGTAGATCTCGATGTTCCGCGACGGATCGAAGAGCCGGTCCGAGAGCGGGACGTAGTTGAACCAGCCGGCGTCGGGCCCCGAGCCGCTGAAGAAGCCGATGTAGAGCAGCAGCCCCGAGCCGAGGAAGATCCAGAAGCTCAGCGCGTTCAGACGCGGGAACGCCATGTCGCGCGCGCCGACCATCAGCGGCACGAGGTAGTTCCCGAACGCGCCGGTCGTCATCGGGATGATGAACCAGAAGATCATCGTCATCCCGTGCACGGTGAACAGCTGGTCGAAGGTCTCCGGGCCGACGAGCGCGTTGTTCGGCCGGATGAGCTGCGTGCGCATCGTCAGCGCCTCGACGCCGCCTGCCCCGAAGAAGACGAGCGTCGCCCAGAAGTAGAGAAGGCCGATGCGCTTGTGGTCGGTCGTCGTCAGCCAGCCGAGCACGCCCGGGCGCGCCGCCCATTGCCGGTGCAGCAGGTCGACGCGCTCGGTGACGGTGGTCGCGCTCACCTGAGCCGCTCGAGGTAGGCCGCGAGCCGGTCGACCTGCGCCGAGGTCAGCTCGACCTGCGGCATGCGCGCGCCCGGCTTCACCTGCTGCGTGTGCGCGAGCCACTCCCGCATCCGCGCCGGCGAGTTCGGGATCGTCAGCCCCGCGAGCGACGTCCGGGAGCCGACGTGCGTCAGGTCGGGCCCGACCCGCGCGGTCGCACTGCTGCCGCGGATCGCGTGGCACGAGCTGCACTTGTCGAGGAAGAGCGCCGGCGGCCGCACGGCGGCAGGCCTCGCCTGCCTGCGGAGCCACGCTGCGTAGGCGGTCCGCGACTGCGCGAACACGTAGAAGCCCATGTGCGCGTGTTGCAGGCCGCAGAACTCGGCGCACTGTCCGCGGTAGCGGCCGGGCTTGTCGGCGTACAGCTCGACGCGGTTCACCTGGTCCGGCTCGAGGTCGATCTTGCGGTTGAGCTGCGGCACCCAGAACGAGTGGATGACGTCGTCGCTGTGCACGGTGACGATCACGTGCGTGCGCACCGGGATGTGGATCTCGTTCGCGGTGATCGCCGCGCCGCCGTAGCGCACCTCCCACCAGAACTGATGGCCGATCACGTGCACCGTCAGGTCGCCCGCGGTGGTCGCGGCGCTCGCCGACGGCGGCGACGTCCCCTTGATCAGGAAGATGTCGGAGTAGAGGAAGAGCGACGCGAGGACGAGGACCGGCAGCGCAATCCCGAGCACGAGGACGACGATCGTCCCGGGCCGGTCGCGGCCGGGCGCGTTCCGCCGGAACCATGCCGCGACGAGGATCCCGACGATCACGGCGAGGCCGACGCCCGAGCCGACGAGCATGATCCACCAGAGCGTCGCGATCCCGTGTGCCGGCGGGCTCTCCGGGCGCAGCGAGCTCTGCTTCGAGCCGCAGCCGGTCGCGAGGAGGACGAGCGGCAGCAGTGTGACGAGTCGCCTGAGCGGCAACCTTCCCCCCGGTGGTGTTTGCACGTCCCACAGCCGGTCTTTCCGGGGTCGAGGAGGTCAAACGGTGACCCCGGTCGCGGCGACGGTCGCGCTCGCCGCCCTCTACGTCGCGGGCGTCGTCCGCGTCGCGCGGCGCCGGCACCGGGTCGAACGCCTCCGGGCCGTGTCGTTCGGGCTGGGCATCGCCCTCCTCCTCGTCGCGTTCCTCGCGCCGCTCGAGGACGACTTCGCGCGCCACATGACCCAGCACCTGCTGATCGGCGACCTCGCCCCGCTCTGCCTCGTGCTCGGGCTCACCGGCCCGATCCTCCGCCCCGTGCTCGCGATCCGCGCGCTCCGGTCGCTGCGCGTGCTCGCGCACCCGCTCGTCGCCCTGCCGCTCTGGGCCGTCGACCTCTGCCTCTGGCACGCGGCGCCGCTCTTCAAGGCGGCGCTGCGGAGCGAGAGCCTGCACGCGCTCCAGCACCTCTGCTTCTTCACCTGCGGCGTCGCACTGTGGTCGGCGCTGCTCGGTGTGCTGCCGGCGCCGCGCTGGTTCCGGACGCCGCACCGGCTCGCCTTCGTCGGCGTCATGTGGCTCGTCTCGCTGAGCCTCTCGCAGGTCTTCCTCTGGTCGACGCGTCCGTACTACTACGGGTCGGTCGCCGACCAGCGCGTCGGCGGCGGGATCATGCTGCTCGAGGGCTCGGCGGTGATGCTCGGCGTGCTCGTCTGGCTCCTCTGGGGCGCGCTGGTACCCTCGGATCACCGGGGTGCCGTCCACGCGAACGGCTGAGATCACACCCGCTGAACCTGATCCGGCTCGTACCGGCGAAGGGAGTCGACGCACGTGAACGAGAGAACGCCCGCCTGGGGCATCGAGCCGGTTCCCGACCGTCTGCGCACGCTCGGGCTGCTCGACAACGCGCTGCTCTGGAGCAGCCTCGGGCTGAGCCTGCTCGTGCTCGTCGCCGGGACGGTGCTCGTGCCCGCGCTGTCGCTGCGGCAGGCGCTGCTCGCGATCGTCGTCGGCGGTGTCTTCGGCAACCTCCTGCTCGGGCTGGCCGCGATGCTCGGCGCCGAGTCGCGCCTGCCGGCGATGGTGCTCCTCCGCGCCCCGCTCGGGCGCGGCGGGTCGTGGCTGCCGACCGCGCTCAACGTGCTGCAGAACGTCGGCTGGACGATCTTCGAGGTGCTCGTGATCGCGACGGCCGCGCGCGCGCTCGTCGGCGGGCCGTTCTGGGTGTGGAAGGTCGTCGCGGCGGCCGCGGCGACGGCGCTCGCGCTCGTCGGGCCCGTCGGCTTCGTGCGCGAGTGGGTGAAGCGCTTCGCGCTCTGGGTCGTGCTGGCCTCGCTCGCGTACCTGACGTGGTGGGCGCTGCACGGCGCGCCGCTGCACGCGCTCTGGACGCGGCCTGGCAAGGGCGGCTTCCCGACGTTCTGGCAGGGCGTCGACCTGATGGTGGCGATGCCCGTGTCGTGGCTCCCGCTCGCCGCCGACTAC
>JBEQUF010000078.1:0-4629 GCA_040349295.1 Actinomycetota bacterium
CGATCGCCGGCAGCGTCGACGGCGCCGGGATCGCGGTCTCGATCGTCGTCGACGTCATCGACAAGGACGTCACCGCGTCGATCGACGACCACGCGAACGTGTGGGCGGGCAACTCGGTCACGGTGCAGGCGCTGTCGAGCGAGAAGCTCTTCGAGCTCGCCGTCGGCGGCGGCGCGTCGGGCTCGTCGGCGGCCGTCACCGGCAGCTTCGTCGTCCTCGTCCTGAACAAGGCCGGCTCGCACTCGACGAGCGCCTTCATCGGCGACGCCACCGTCCACTCCGGCGGGCAGACGCACGTCAAGGCGAGCGACGACGAGGACAAGGTTGAGGCCTACGCGGGCAACATCTCGATCAGCGGCGGCAGCGCCGCGGTCGGCGTCGGCGTCACGGTCGTCGTCCGCCAGGGGACCGTCAACGCCTACACGACGGACGGCGCGAACCTGACCGTCGGCTCGCTCCTCGTCGAGGCGATCGAGAACCTCAACCTCATCGCCGTCGGCGGCGCGGGGGCGGGCGGCGAGAGCGCAGGCATCGCCGGCTCGGTCGTCGTCGACGTCAACACCGACAGCACGACGGCGACCCTCGACGGCACGACGCACGCGAGCGGCAACGTCGCCGTCAGCGCCTCCGACACGACGAACATCATCAGCGTCGCGGGCCAGCTCGCGATCGGCGGCACCGCCGGCGTCGGCGTCGGCGTCGACGTCGAGGTGCTCTCGAAGACGACGACCGCAGAGGTCGCAGCCGGCGCAACGGTGACGACGACGGGCGGCGGCAACGTGACCGTCGACTCGACCTCGTCGGAGAACGTCCTGTCGATCGCGGCCGGGCTCGCGGTCGCCGGCTCCGCGTCGGTCGCGGTCAACGCGAACGTGACCGTCTACCACATCAACACGTACGCCTACATCGGCGACGGCGGCACCTCGGGCGACTTCGCGACGGTGACGGCGGACGGCAGCGTCCGCGTCGGCGCCGACGAGATGCTGACGCTGAACGTGATCGCCGGCAACATCGCCGTCGGCGGGGCCGCCGGCGTCGGCGTCGCGGCTGCGGTGCCGGTGATCTTCAAGACGACGATCGGCCGCATCGGCAGCTACGCCCAGGTGAACGGCAAGGGCAACAACAGCGACGGCGGCCTCACCGTCAACACCGGCCAGTACACGGTCACCCCGACCGACACGCGGTTCGACGGCTCCGGCGTGAGCGGCAACACGATCAACACCGGCATCGACCTCGGCTTCCAGACGGGCGACTCGGTCACCTACGACCCGGGCGACGGCACCGCGATCGGCGGCCTCGCGACGCACACCGTCTACTACGTGATCCGCGTCGACGCGACGCACGTGAAGCTCGCGACGTCGCTCGACAACGCGAAGAACGGCGTCGCGATCGCACTGACGCCCGGCTTCGGCGTCTCGCATCGCCTGATCGGCACCGACCAGGCGCAGGCCCCGAACGACGACTCGCACCGCTTCGCGCCGTCCTCGGCCGTGAACAGCGCCGCGAACACGATCACGCTCCCGTACGTCCTCGGGCTCAGCGACGGTGACGCGGTCGTCTACGGCGCCGGCGGCGATTCGCCGATCGGCGGCCTCACCGACGGGACGACGTACTACCTGCTCGGCGACACGGAGAACGGCAGCGGCACGCCGCAGGCCTTCCAGCTCGCCGCGACGAAGGGCGGCGCCGCGATCGACATCAGCAACGCCGGCATCACCGGCAAGTCGCACAGCCTGGTGAAGGAAGGCAACATGCCGTCCGCCGACGCGAACGACTCGGCGCCGCACACGGTCACCCAGAGCACGCAGAGCGGCTTCTACGGCGTCGCGGTGACGGCCTCGAACAGCGACGACATCAACTCGGTCTCGTTCGGCGTCGCGATCGGCGGCAGCGCCGGCGTGAGCGTCGACGGCAACGTCAACGTGATCACGATCGACACGCAGGCGACGGTCGCCGACCACGCGCAGGTCAACCAGACGACGACCGGCGCGAACGCGAACCAGAACCTGCTCGTCGCCTCGGGCAACCAGTTCCACCTGCTGCTCGTCACGGCCGCGCTCGCGATCGGCGGCGGCGCGGGCGTCGGCGTCGGCGTCAACGTCGGCGTCCTCTCGATCCACTCGACGGCGCTGATCGACAGCTTCGCCCACGTCCGGGCCCAGCACGACGCGGTCGTCAGCTCGAACCAGCAGGAGACCCTCGTCGCCGTCACCTTCTCGGGCGGCGGTGGCACGGTCGGCGTCGCGGGCGCGATCGGCGTCATCGTCCTGAACACGCAGTCGTATGCGGAGACGGCCGGCAACGCGCAGGTGATCGCCGGGAACAACGCCGCCTTCCTGTCGGCCGACGACACGAAGGTCACTGGCTTCACGGGCGGCGCCGCGGGCGGCTTCGTCGGTGTCGGCGTCGGCGTCTACGTCCTCGTCATCACCAAGGACACGAAGTCGCTCGTCGCGGGCACGAGCTCCGTGACCGCGAACAACGCGGGCGGCGGCAGCGCGCTCGGCGGCATCTCCGACGGCACGGTCGGCGGCTCGGGCTTCGGCTTCGGCAGCCTCCGCGGGCTCGCGATCCAGGCCCGCTCGAGCGAGGACATCTTCGGGATCGTCGTCGCCGTCGGCGCCGGCTTCGTCGGCGTCTCGGTGCCGGTCGGCGTGACCGTGCTGAGCGCGACCACGACGGCCGACCTCGCGGGCACCGCGACGGCGACGCTCGACGTGAACATCTCGGCGCTCGACAGCATGAAGACGATCACCGTCGCCGGCGGCATCGCGGGTGGCTTCGTCGGCGTCGGCGCCGGTGTCGACATCGGCGTCGCCAACAACACGACCGAGGCGAAGGTCGACTCGACCGGGACGATCACCACGGCGCGGAACGTCGCGATCAACGCGCTCTCGAAGAAGGACATCACGACCTACACGCTCGCGTTCGCCGGCGGCTTCGTCGGCGTCGGCGCCGCGGTCGCCGTCTGGTCGATCGGCACCTCGGACTCGAGCTACGACGACGGCCAGGGTGACAGCGGCAACGGGCTCAGCGAGGAGCGCGGCGGCGACCCGGCGGGCCAGGCCGACTCGAAGGCGACCGATTCGGGCCCGGGGACGTACTCGAACATCCTCAGCGGGACGACGTCGAGCTCGAGCACGTGGACGAGCGGCACGACGTACAAGTCGGGCCAGTCGGTCGTCGACAGCTTCAACGGCAAGCATTACGTCGCCACCGTCGGCAGCCCGAACACGACGCTCGCGCCGCACGCCAACCTGTCGCAGTGGCGCCTCGCCGAGACCGACTCGACGATCAGCGGCCTGATCAGCTCGAACGGCACGACGACCGCCAACAGCCAGATCGCCTCGCACAAGCCGACCGGCACGCCGACGCAGACCGCGCTCTCGACGCCCGACACGCCGGGCACGAACGCCAAGCTGCTCGGTCACGTCACCGCGACGGGCAACGTGACGCTGAACGCGGACGACGACGTCCACTTCGGCGGCGTCGTCGGTGCGGCCGGCGGCGGCGCGGTCGGCATCGGCGCCTCGATCCTCGTCGCGAGCATCACCGCCCAGACGAAGGCGGAGGTCGGCGGCACCGTCTCCTCCGGCGGCCTGCTGACGGTGCACGCGAGCATGCAGGAGGACACGAGCACGATCGCATTCGCCGGAGCCGGCGGGGCGATCGGCGTGGCCGCACAGGTCGCGGTGCTGAACGACCACAGCACGCAGACCGCCGTGATCGACGACTCCGCCGTCGTCCACCGCGCGGCCGGCGGCATCGACGTCAACGCCGAGAACAACCGCAGCGTCGCCTCGCTGACGATCGGCGGCGCGTTCGGCGCGGTCGCGGCCGGCGTCGCGATCGGCGTCGTGATCCTCGACGGCTCGACCTCGGCGTCGATCGGCGACGCGACGATCGGCGACACCGGCACGGTCACGAACATCACCGTCGAGTCGCACGACCGCAGCGTCGGCAACTCCGAGGCGATCGCGGTCACGGCCGGCATCGGCGTCGCACTCGCCGGCGCCGTCGCGATCGCGCACGTCAACGCCGGCAGCACGGCGTCGATCGACGGCAGCGCCTCGATCAACGCCACCGGCGCACTCCAGGTCACCGCCGACGCGCAGCCGCAGGCGATCGCCGACGCCATCGGCGTCGCCGTCGCGGGCGGCGCGGGCCTCGGCGTCGCCTGGGCGGAGGCGCACGCCGACGGCAGCGTCAGCGCCTCGATCTCGGACGGCGCAGACTTCACGGTCGGGTCGGTCTCGGTGACCGCCTCGCGCCTGGCCCCGACCGACCTCAACGACCGCAACGCGAAGGCGAACGCGGTCGCCGGCGGCGGCGGCATTCTCCTCGGCGCGAGCGGCGCGATCGCCAAGGCGAGCTCGACCGCGAGCGTCACCGCCTCGCTCGGCAAGAACTTCCAGCTGCCGAACGGCGACGTCAGCGTCGCGGCGAACGGCTCGAGCCGGAACCGCGCCGACGCGACCGGCGTCGCGATCGGCTTCATCGGCATCGGCGCTGCCGACGCGACCGCGAAGAGCGACCTGACGACGAGCGCGACGATCGACACGGGTCTCAACCCGAACGTCGGCCGCACCGGCGCGCTGTCGCTGCAGGCGACCGGCCTGAACGAGACGG
>JBEQUF010000081.1:0-5300 GCA_040349295.1 Actinomycetota bacterium
GGTCGAGGACGAAGACCCATTGCACGAGGATGAACGCGCAGGTGAGGATCGCCGCGTCCGCGAGCGCCGCGAGCCGCCGGTGGCCGCCGGAGGCGAAGAGCAGGAAGACGAGGCCGACGACGATCAGCGGATAGCCGGCCAGATAGAACGGATCCGCGGCCGACGGTGAGGCCGGGCTTCCGCCCAGCGCGTCGCTGATGTCGTCCGCGATCGAGAAGAGCCCCGTTCCGGCCGCGAACAGCAGCCACGGCCACGCGATCGACGGACGGTTGCGCCGCACGCCGAGCGCGATCGCGGCCGTCGCCGCCGCGCCGACGACCCCGTAGAGGACGAACTGCGCCGTCGCCGGGACGAGGAAGTAGACGCCGACGAGCACCGCCCCCGCGAGGAGGACGAGCTCGGTGGGCCTATCGCGCCAGGAGCTCACGGATCCCCGCCGCGACCTCGTCCGGCTTGTCCTCTTGCAGGAAGTGCGACGCGCCCTCGATCGCGACCGGGCCGCTCGCGCCGGGGATCAGGTCGACGATCCCCTGGGCGATCTGCAGCGGCAGCACGCGGTCGTCGGCGCCCCAGATCACCGTCGTCGGCTTCGTCCACGTGCGGAGCGACTCGGCGACGCGATTCATCGCCGCGGCGTTCGGATGCGCCGGGTCGGTGGGGACGAGCTCGGGGAACGCGAGCGCGCCCGCCTTCGAGGCCGGCGTCGGGAAGCAGTCGTCGTACGCGGCGCGCGTCTCGTCGCTCAGCCCGTTCGTCGTGCCCGCCTCGACGAGCCGGCCGATGTCGAGCGCGCCGCCGAGCTCGCGCACGACCTCGCGGAAGCGCAGCCAGGTCTCGCTCGGGGCGCGGCCGCCGCCGACGCCCGTGTTGAGGATCGCGAGCCGCGCGACGCGCTCCGGGTTCTCGACGGCGACGCGCAGCCCGATCGGGCCGCCCCAGTCGTGGACGACGAGCGTCAGGTCGCGCAGGTCGAGCTCCTCGACGAGCTGCGTCACCGACGCGACGTGCTTGTCGTACGTGTACCAGCCGATCTCCTCGGGCTTGTCCGAGCGCCCGAAGCCGATCAGGTCGGGCGCGACCTTGCGGCCGGGGAGCTGCGGGATGACGTTGCGCCACAGGTACGACCAGGTCGGCTCCCCGTGCAGCAACAGGATCGGCTCGCCCTCGCCCTCGTCGACGAACGCCAGCCGGTAGCCGCCGAACTCGATCGCTCCCACCGCCCTATTGTCTCCTACGTGATGCCGGCGGCACGAGCGCGTGCGACGGCCGCGCTGGTGCCTTCTGTCCAAGGCTCGCCGTGCCCGACGAGCACCGTCCCCGCGTCGAGCGGCTCGATGCGGTCGAGCGAGGCGACCATCGCCTCGCTCGAGATGTTGAGCGGCCGCGGCAGCACCTCTGGGCCGCGCCGGCCGGTGAGCGGGTTCCGGGTGCAGAGGTGGTCGCCCGCGAAGAGGACGCCCCGGTCGGGAAGCAGGAGCACGCAGTGGCCCGGCGTGTGGCCCGCGGTCTGGACGGCGCGGATCCCGCCGGGCAGGAGGTCGCCGTCCGCGAAGGGGACGACGTCCGCGACCGGCGCCGGCGGGCCGGCCTCCCTGAAGTGGGCGAGCAGTCGCCACGCGTGCGGGTGGCGGAGGTACGGCAGCTGCGAGCCGCCCGTCTTCCCGACCGCCGCCGCCGTGCGCACGGCGTCCGCCTCCGCCTCGTGGACGTGGACGGCGACGCCGAGCGCGGCCGCCCCGCCCGTGTGGTCGCCGTGGGAGTGCGTGAGGAGCACCGCCGCGACGTCGCCCCGGGCGCGCCCGAGCACGCGCAGCCCGTCCTCGAGCCCCGCCTCGTATCCGGGCAGGCCGGTGTCCACGACGACGACCCCGTCGTCCGTCCCGACGAGGAACCAGTTGACGAGGTCGGTCCCGAGCTGGACCACCGCGTCGCCGACGAGCCTCGGCTGCTGGGCACGGCCGAACACCGGCGGGAACCGTAAACGATGAAGGGCCGGGCGGGCTGCGGCCCTCCGCCCGACCCCACACGATTGAGATGCCGGGTGTGAACGAATCTTGCGCGGGGAATGGAGATCCGCCATGGCCCGGCTCGACGACGACACCCACGCCTACGAGCCCGTCGATCCAGGCGCTCCGCCGCCGGCGGGTCCGCCGCCGAACGCCTGGGTCCAGGACGTCTGGCCCTGGCTCGCGCTGTTCGGCGTCCTCGTCGCCGGCGGCCTCCTCGTCTGGCTCTTCGTTCTCCGCGACCGTCACCACGCCCGCCAGGTCGTCCCGGCGGTCGTCGGGCTGCAGCAGCAGGCGGCGATCTCGAGGCTCCAGGCGGACGGCTACTCCGTGAAGGCGATCGTCGGGCCGGCGAGGCGGCCGCGCGGGGTCGTCGCGACCCAGTCGCCCGGCGGCGGCTCGCAGCTCCCGAAGGGCACGACCGTGACGCTCCACATCTCGAGCGGCGTCACCACGCCCGCCGCGACGACGACCACCACCACGACCAACACGTCGACTACGACGACGACGGCGGCCGCCCCGACTGCACAGGTGCCCGACGTCTCGAATGCCGACCTCGCGACCGCGGAGGGGCAGATCGAGGCGGCCGGCTTCGTCACCGAGGCCGATCCCGTCGACGGCTCCGGGCCGGCGGGCTCGGTGCAGCAGCAGTTGCCGGCCGCCGGCGGGAGCGCTCCGGCGGGGAGCGTCGTGACGATCGACGTCGTCCGCGGCGGCGGCTCCGTCCGGGTGCCCGACGTCGTCGGCCGGAGCGCGGCGGACGCCCGTGCCGCGCTCGCGCAGGCCAAGCTGACCTTCAAGACCGTCTACAAGCCCGGCAAGGCCGGCTTCGTGCTCGCGGAGTCGCCGGCGGGCTCGCAGCCCGCCTACACGCAGGTCGTGCTCACCGTCGGGCGGTGAGGCCCGCGGCGCTCGACCAGCGCGGAAGCGTCCTCCGCTCTCGCGGCACGAGGCGGAGCGCCGCCCAGACCGTCGACGCGAGGCCGACGACGCCGCCGATGAAGAACGCGAGCTCCGTCCCGCCGGCCGCGCAGATCCAGCCGAAGAGGAAGCCGGCGAACGACGCGCTGCCGTTGAAGGCGTAGTAGTAGAGGCCGATGATGCGGCCACGCAGATGGTCCGGTGCGCGAAGCTGCATCGACGCGTTCGAGTTGGCCGTCCAGGCGGTGAAGCCGGCGCCGACGACGAAGAGGAGGACGCCGGTGAGCCAGACCGCCTTGACGGGCGAGAGGAAGAGCTCGGCGCCGGTGAAGACGGATGCGCCGACGAGCATCACCTTCGTCGACGCCCGCCCGAGGCTCGCGGCGGCGAGCGCGCCGACGAGCGCGCCGGCGCCGAAGAACGACGAGAGCAGGCCGTACACCCACGGGTGCGCAGCCTCGTGCAGCGTCTTGTAGGCGAGCACCGGCAGCGTCACGTTGAAGTTGAAGGCGAACGTGCTGAGCAGGAAGGTCATCGTCAGCACGACGAGCATCTGCCGATCCTTGAGCACGTACGCCATGCCCTCGCGCGTGCCGTGCAGGATCGACGGACGCTCGAACTTCTCGAGCGGGAAGAACTCGCGGACGCGCATCGCGAGCAGGCCGAGCAGCACGGCGAGGAAGCTGATCGCGTTGATCAGGAAGCAGACGCCGGCGCCCGTGAAGCCGTAGATCATCCCGGCGACGGACGGGCCGAAGATGCGCGACGCGTTGAAGAGCGACGAGTTGAGCGCGATCGCGTTCGAGAGCTCGTCGCGGCCGACCATCCGGTAGGTCAGCTGCTGGCGCGACGGCACGTCGAGCACGAGGATCAGCCCGGTCCCGAAGCCGATCGCATACAGCATCCACGGCTTCGCGAAGCCGCCGAGCGCGATCCATGCGAGCAGGGCGGCGCTGGCGAGCTGCCCCGCCTGCGTCGCGATCACGAGCTTGCGCGCATCGACGCGGTCGGTGATGACGCCGGCGAAGAGGCCGAAGACGGTGAACGGCAGGAACGACGACAGCGCCATGATTCCGACCGCGAACGCGGAGTGGGTGATCTGCAGGACGAACCAGCCCATGGCGATGCGCTGCATCCACGAGCCCGTCTGCGACACGATCTGCCCGGCGAAGAAGAGCCGGTAGTTGCGGTACTTGAAGCTGGAGAAGGTGCGCTTCACTCGGGCAGCACCTTCGCGAGCGCGTCGAGCGCGGCCTCGACCGCCTGCAGCTCGTCGTCGGTCAGCGCGTCGAGGCGGGTCGAGAGCCAGGCCGTTCGGCGCGAGCGCACACGGCGGAGCACGCGCCCGCCCTCCGGCGAGAGCGTCAGCCCGACGCGGCGCTTGTCGGCGACGCTCGGCGTGCGCAGCACGAGGCCGTCGCGCTCGAGGCGGTCGACGGTGTTCGACATCGCGGGCGGCGAGACGCGCTCCTTCGCCGCCAGCTCGCGGACGCCGATGCCGGGTGCGTACTCGATCGCGACGAGCACGGCCACCTGCTCGGGCGAGACGCCGACCTTGCGGGCCTCGCGCCGGAGCTCGCGCGACACCTTCAGCAGGATCGGCCGGAGCCGGTCTGCGATCTGGACGGTGTCGAGCTTCGTGGCGGGCATATCGTTAGCTCGGTTAACGATAGCAGATCGTTAACGCGGCTAACGGTTATTCGGCCGGAATACCCGCTCCTGTAGCCGTCGGCGCGTGCACGCCCTCGAGCACGTCCTCGTCGGTGAGGACGAACGGCTTGCGCGAGAAGTACCGCCGGCGCACCCAGAGCGCCCCCATGACGACGATCGACGCGATCGCGAGCCCGATCGTCCAGTGCATCAGGCTCAGCGCCGTCTCGCGCGCCTGCTTCTCCCACTCGCCCCGGTTGTACTGGTTCGACGAGGCGTTGGACGCCGGGACGAGGTCGACGCCGATTGCGAACCGCTGCGAGTGGTGCTTCGTCCACGTGTCGAGCTTGTGCGTGACGCCGAACGCCTCGACGATCGCCGCGACGCAGGCGACGTACCAGCCGAGCGGGATCCGCGTGCAGAGCCAGCCGACGAAGGAGAGGAGCAGCGGCGGCAGCAGCGCCCACAGCCAGATGCGCGCCTCGGTCGCGCTCGTCGGCTCGTGCCACATCGTGATCAGGTGGTGCGGTCCCTTCCACTGGATGACGTACGGCTTCTCCTGCGCGAGCGTCGACGACATGAGCGAGCAGAAGAAGAGCGGGATGCCGATGAACGACGCGATCGCCCACGGCCCGTTCCCCTGCGTCTTCGGCGGCAGCTTCACGCGAGCTTCTCCGCCTCGAGCACGCGGGAGAGGAACTGGCGCGTGCGCGGCTCGCGCGG
>JBEQUF010000108.1:0-4036 GCA_040349295.1 Actinomycetota bacterium
CCGTCTCGAGCAGGACGAGCAGCCGGGCGAGCGGCGTCCGCAGCTCGTGCGAGACGGCGGCCGTGAAGCCGGCCCGCAGCTCCTGGTAGGCCGAGAGCTCGGGCAGCTCGCCGAGGAAGAGGACGAGGGCGTCGTCCCCCGTGTCGTCCAGCCGGCGCCCGGCCGGGAGCCCGTCGACGTTCGTCGCCACCACCCGCCGCTCGTGGTCCAGCACGATCAGCGGCACCGGGCTCGCGGCAGCCAGCGAGGCCGCCCGCTCCTGCTCGTTCACCAGACCGTCACCACTCTTTCACCCTGCATCGACCCGGCACCAGCCGCCCGGTCTCGATAATGACACCGATGCCCAAAGTTCTCATCGTCGAGGACGACGAGACGATCGCCCAAGGGATGGCGCGCCATCTCGACGCGGCCGGCTTCGACGCCAGCTGGGTCGGCAACGGCGACCAGGGCCTGGCCCGCCTCCGCTACGAGAAGCCTGACGCCTGCGTGCTCGACCTGATGCTCCCGGGCCTCGACGGCTGGAAGCTGATCGAGACCGTCCGCGGCGAGGGGATCGCGACGCCGATCGTCGTCGTGTCGGCGCGCGGCACCGAGCACGATCGCGTCCACGCGCTGGAGATCGGCGCCGACGACTACCTCGTGAAGCCGTTCTCGATGAAGGAGCTCGTCGCCCGCGTCCGCGCGGCCGCGCGCCGCTCCGCCCGCCGCGAGGAGACGCCGCGTGGCGAGCCGATCGAGATCGAGGAGCTGCGGATCGACCCGCGCGAGGTGCAGGCGTTCGTCGACGGCGAGAACGCCGGCCTGACGCCGACCGAGTTCCGGCTCCTCTACCAGCTCGCCCTCGAGAGCGGCCGCGTCACCACGCGGGACGAGCTCTTGCAGAAGCTGTGGGGCCGCCGGGAGTCGCATCGCGACCGCACCGTCGACGTCTTCGTCCGGCGCCTTCGCGACAAGATCGACAAGCGCGCGTCGCAGCACACCTTCATCCAGACGCGCTACGGCGTCGGCTACAAGCTCGAAGCCGTCCCGAAATAGCGGCTCCTCGACGGCGGCCGGCTCTGCGCGGAGCCCCGCGAAGGACACGTCCCGCAACCAGGTTGCCGGTCATGTCCAGTTCGTCACGACTTCTTCTCGAGTTCGCACCCCACGGGCTGCGGGGCGTCCTCCACAGTGCGAGTTCGATGAGGCTCGCCATCGTCGCGCACCGCCGGTCCGAGGTGAACACCGCGCTCGTCGCGGCCGGCGAGGCGCTCGGCATCGACACCGTCCAGCTGACGCCGCGCGAGGCGCTGCACACCCTTCGCGCCGGCGACGTCGCGCTCGGACGGCTCGACGTCCTCGAGACCCTGGACGGGGTCGAGGAGGGAATGCGCGAGCTCGACACGATCGCGGCCGCGGGGATCACCGTGCTCAACCCGCCGGCCGCACTCGCCGCGACGCAGGACAAGCTGCTGACGGCGCGCGCGCTCCGCCGCGCCGGGCTGCCGCATCCGCACACGTGGCTGATCGCCGAGGGCCTGCCGGCGCCCGTGCCCGAGCTGCCCGTCGTGCTGAAGCCGCGATATGGGAGCTGGGGCCGGGGCGTCACGCTCTGCCGGACGCACGAAGCGGTGCAGGCGGCGACGCGCGCGCTCTACACCGAGCACGGCGTCCTCGCGCAGGAGCTGGTGCCGCCGCTCGGTTGGGACGCGCGGCTCGTCGTCGCAGGCGGCCGGATCGTCGGCGCCGCGCGGCGGATCGCCGGCGCCGGGGAGTGGCGGACGAACGTCGCGCTCGGCGGCCGCAGCGTCCCGTTCGCGCCGCCGCCGCTCGCCCGGACGCTCGCAGTCCTCGCCGCCGACGCCGTCCACGCCGACCTCGTCGGCGTCGACCTGCTCCCGACCGCGAACGGCTGGATGATCGCCGAGCTGAACGGGGCAGTCGACTTTCGTTCCTGGTACGGCGAGGACGTCTACGTCGGGGCGATGCTCGAGCTGCTCAGGGTCGCCCGGGAGCGTCGAGCGGCTGCGGCCTGAGCCCGGTCGCCACCTCGCGCCGACCGTTCATCTCGTAGACCACGTCGACGACCTCGTGCTTCCGGTAACTGCCGGCGATGCCGAGCCACATGAACGCCCAGCGCCAGAAGCCGAGCCGGCCCTCCTGGGCGATCGCGCGGGGGAAGAGCAGCGACCGCCCGTCGACCTCGTAATCGGTGCCACGTGTCTGCCGGACCCCGCCGACGAACACCTCGAACCGGTCGGGGACGTGAGACGGCAGGTCAACGCGCGAGCGTGGCTCCACCCAAATAGAATGCCGCGTCTAGTGCGGAGGAAGGGGATCGTCGTCGCCGTGCTCGCCCTCGTCGTCGCCCTCGCGACGGCGGGCGTCGCCGATGCCGCGTACGGCGGCTTCTCGCCGCAGCACGCCCATTCGCCCGGCGTGCGGCACACCAACACGGCGTACTGGGTGATCTTCGCCTTCACGACGGCGATCTTCCTGATCGTCACCTCGACGCTCGTCGTGTTCATCGTCCGCTTCCGGGCGCGCGGCCGCGACCGCACCGACGAGGGCGCGCAGGTGCACGGGAACACCCGCCTCGAGCTGCTCTGGACGGTGATCCCGGTCGTGATCCTCGCGGTCATCGGCACGGTCGTCTTCCTCGAGCTGCCGAAGATCACGCCGCCCGCGAAGGCGGCGACGACGCTCGAGATCAAGGTCGAGGGCCACCAGTTCTACTGGCAGTTCGACTATCCCGACGGGTCGCGCACGATCAACGACCTCTACGTCCCCGTCGATCGCGACGTCCGCCTGACGGTCGTGTCCGGCGACGTGATCCACAGCTTCTGGGCGCCGCAGCTGCTCGGGAAGATCCAGGCGATCCCCGGCCGCACCAACCACACGGGCTTCAAGGCCGAGCGCGTCGGCACGTACCTCGGCGCCTGCGCCGAGATCTGCGGGCCGTTCCACGCGAAGATGGACCTGCGCGTGATCGTCACCGACGCGGCGAGCTACGACGCGACGCTGCATCGGCACACGACCGTCGCCGAGCTCGGCCGCCAGGAGTTCCAGGGCGTCTGCGCGACCTGTCACGGCATGCAGGGCCAGGGCGGATACGGCCCGGCGCTGAGCTCGAACTCGATTCTGGCGCAGAAGTCGTCGCTCGCGTCGATCATCACCACCGGCCGCGGCCTGATGCCGCCGGTCGCGGACACCTGGACCGACGAACAGATCGGCGCGCTGGCGCAGTACGTGAAGTCGCACGTCTACAAGGGAGCGAGCACGAGTGGCGGTTAGGTCGGAGGCTGTGTACCCGGTGACCTGGCGGAGCGGGCGCATCGCGCGCTGGCTCGTCACGGTCGACCACAAGCGCATCGGGATCATGTACATCGTCACGTCGCTCGTGTTCTTCGCGGGCGCGGGCGTGATGGCGCTGCTGATGCGCGCGCAGCTCGCGACGCCGAACGAGCACCTGCTGACGCAGAACTCCTACAACCAGGTGCTGACCTTCCACGGGACGGCGATGATCTTCCTCGTCGTCGTGCCGATCATGGCCGGCTTCGGCAACTTCCTCGTGCCGCTGATGATCGGCGCGCGCGACATGGCCTTCCCGCGCCTGAACGCGTTCTCGTATTGGATGTTCCTGCTCGGCGGAATCGTCCTCTACATGAGCTGGTTCGCATCCGGCGGCACCGCCAAGGCCGGCTGGTGGTCGTACCCGCCGCTCTCCGAGAACCTGCCCTTCACGAGCCCGGGTCACGGTCAGGACTACTGGATCCTCTCGCTCCATCTGCTGTCGATCTCGTCGCTCGCCGGCGCGATCAACTTCATCGTCACGATCCACAACATGCGCACCCGCGGCATGACGTGGATGCGCATGCCGCTCTTCGTCTGGGCGATGGAGGCGTACTCGGTGCTGCTGCTCGTCGCGCTGCCGGCGATCTCGGCGGGGATCACGATGCTGCTGCTCGACCGGCGCGGCTACACGCACTTCTTCCTGCCGAGCAAGGGCGGGAGCGTCGTCCTGTACCAGCACGTGTTCTGGTTCTTCGGGCACCCC
>JBEQUF010000128.1:0-4726 GCA_040349295.1 Actinomycetota bacterium
CGGCGTCGTCCTCGCCCAGCCCGTTGACGTACTTGAGGCCGATACGGATGTCGCCCTCCTCGATGACGCAGCCGACCGCGCTCGCGTTCACGTGCGGCGGTCGCGTCTGGATGCCGTGCCGCTGCGCGTCGCGCACGAGCGTCGCCGGCGGATAGAAGCCCATCGGCTGCGCGTTCAGCAGCGCGGCGGTGAACTCGGCTCGGTAGTGGTGGCGCAGCCACGCCGACTGGTAGGCGAGCAGACCGAACGCCGCCGAGTGCGACTTCGGGAAGCCGAAGCCCGAGAACGCGACGAGCTTGTCGTAGACCAGGTGCGCCGTCTCGTCGTCGACGCCGTTCTCGAGCGCGCCCTCGACGAATCGCGTCCGGTACGCCTCGAGCGCGGCGTGCGAGCGCTTGCGGCTCATCGCCCGCCGCAGCCCCTCCGCCTCGCCGATCGTGAAGCCTGCGAGGTGGATGGCGACGTCGAGCACCTGATCCTGGAAGACGACGACGCCGAGCGTGTCGCGGAGCGGCGCGCGCAGCAGCGGGTGGTCGGCCGGCGGCTCGAACGACGGATCCTCGCGGAGCTTCTGCCGCCGCTCGATGTACGGGTGCACCGCCTTGCCCTGGATCGGCCCCGGCCGCACGAGCGCGACCTGGATCGTGATGTCGTCGAGGTTCTCGGGGCGTGTGCGCAGGATCGTCTGCATCTGCGCCCGGCTCTCGATCTGGAAGCAGCCGTTCGTGTCCGCCGCCTGGATCTCGGCGAACACGTCACGGTCGTCGAGCGGGACGCGCGAGAGGTCGATCCGCTCGTTGCGGTGCTGCGCGATCAGCTCGACGCACTCCTCGACCGCCGAGAGCATCCCGAGCCCGAGCAGGTCGATCTTCAGGAAGCCGGCGTCGGCGCACGAGTCCTTGTCCCACTGCACCATCTGCCGCCCCTCCATCGCGCACGGCTGCACCGGGACGAGCTCGACGAGCGGCCGGCTCGAGATGACCATCCCGCCCGGATGCTGCGAGATGTGGCGCGGCAGGCCCGCGATCTCGCCGCAGAGCTCCGCGAAGGCGCGCCAGCGTGGCGATGCGAGCTTCTGCTGTGCGTCGGGCAGCAGCAACAGCTCCTCCGGGATGCGGGCGGCGTTCCAGCCGTCGCTCGTGCGCGCGAGCCGCTCGAGCTCCGCGTACGGCAGGCCGAGCGCCTTGCCGACGTCGCGGATCGCGCCGCGCGACCGGTACGTCGCGAAGCTCGCGACGAGCGCGGCATGCTCGTGGCCGTAGCGCTCGGTGACGCGGACGATCAGCTTCTCGCGGATGTCTCGCGGGAAGTCGAGGTCGATGTCGGGCACCGACACGAGCTCGCGGTTGAGGAAGCGGCCGAGCGAGAGGTTGTTCGCGACCGGGTCGACGTGCGAGAGGCCGGTCAGGTAGCAGACGAGCGAGCCGACCGACGAGCCGCGGCCGCGGCCCGGCGGCAGCACGTGCCGCATCGACCCGGGTCCGCGCACCTCGAACGCACACTCGCGCGCGAGCTCGAGCACCTCCCAGTGCAGCAGGAAGAAGCCGGCGAGGCCGAGCTCGTCGATCAGCGCGAGCTCCTCCTCGAGCCGCGCGAGCTCCTTCGTGTGCAGTGGGCTGTAGCGCTCGTGGAAGGCGCGCTCGCAGACGCGCCGCAGCTGCACGCTCGCCGGCTCGTCGCGGTCGGAGAAGTCGGGATAGCGGTAGCCGAGCTCCTGCGTCAGGTCGAACTGCAGCCGTTCCGCGAGCTCGGCCGTGCGCGCGACGGCGTCCTGGTCGTCGGGGAAGCGCTCGGCCATCTCCTGCGGCGAGCGGAGGACGGCTTCGTGGTTGCCGCGCCGTTCGCGCTCGCAGCCGTCGAGCGACGAGCGGCAGCGGACGGCGACGAGCACGTCCTGCAGCGCCGCGCGTCGCTTGTCGTGCGCGTGGACGTCGCCGGTCGCCACCGTCTGCACCTTCAAGGCGTCTGCGAGCTCGCGCAGCTTCGCGTTGCGGCGCGTGTCGCCCCGTTCGTACGGCCGCTGCAGCTCGACGAAGAACCGGTCGCGGCCGAATGCGCGCGCGAGCTCCGCCGCCGCATTCGGGTAGTGGACGCCGAGCCCGTCGCGCGCGCAACCGGAGAGGCAGACGAGGCCGGCGTTGTGCTCGGCGAGGAGCTGCGGGTCGAGCGCCGGCGGCTCCGGCTCGCGCGTGGCGCCGTCGCGCGTGTGCGCGTGCGCGGCCGTGAGCAGGCGGCAGAGGTTCGCGTAGCCGGTCGCGTCCTCGACGAGGAGCGTCACGTGCGCCCCGCCCTGGAGCGTGACCTCGGCGCCGGTGATCGGCCGCACGCCGAAGTGCTTGGCAGCGTGCGCGAACTCGAGCGAGCCGTAGACGCCGTCGTGGTCGGTCAGGGCGAGCGCCGTGTAGCCGAGCTCGGCCGCCTTCGCCGCGAGCTCCTCCGGCTGCGACGCCCCGTCGAGGAACGAGTAGGCGCTGTGGGCGTGCAGCTCGGTGTAGGGCACGCTCCAGTTCTACACGAACACACGTTCGTGTGCGAGGTACCAGACAGAACCGGACATGTCCGTGCGATTTGCAGGGCTTTTCCCGCCCCGGACAGGTTTCCTAGGGCCGGACCCTGGTGTCAGACACCGGTGTTGGGTCGCCGCCGAGCTGGGCGAGCCCCGACGCCGGGGTCGACGCCTCCGCGTGCAATCGGACGGGGATGCGGCCGGCGCGGCGGGCATGCCACCCGGCCTCGACGGCGAGCTTGATCGCGGTCGCCATCGCCGGCGGGTCGTCGGCGCGGGCGATCGCGCTCGCGCAGAGGACGGCGTCGCATCCGAGCTCCATCGCCTCTGCCGCGTCGGACGCGGTGCCGATGCCGGCGTCGAGGATCACCGGCACGGACGACTGCTCGGCGATCAGGCGGATGTGATGCGGGTTGTCGATCCCCCGCCCCGCGCCGATCGGCGAGCCGAGCGGCATCACCGCCGCGCAGCCGACCGCCTCGAGCCGTCGCGCGAGAATCGGATCGTCGCTCGTGTACGGCAGCACCGTGAACCCTTCGGCGACGAGCTGCTCGGCTGCGCTCAGCAGCTCGACCGGATCCGGGTGCAGCGTCCGGTCGTCGCCGATCACCTCGAGCTTGATCCAGTCCGTGTCGAACGCCTCGCGGGCGAGCCGGGCCGTACGCACGGCCTCGCGCGCGGTGTAGCAGCCGGCCGTGTTCGGCAGGACGAAGCGACCGAGGTCGTCGATCACCCGCAGCGGCGAGTCGCCACGGGACGACGGGTCGACGCGCCGCAGTGCGACGGTGACGATCTCCGCCTCCGAGGCCACGAGCGCCGCTTCGAGATCGCCGAGCGACCGGAAGCCGCCCGTCCCCATGATCAGCCGCGAGCTCCAGGTGCGGCCACCGAGCTCGAACGTCATCCGCCCTGCACCGCCCGCAGCACCTCGACGTGCTCGCCGCCGGTCAGCGTCGTCGTCGTCCACGCGCCGCGCGGCACGACCTCGCCGTCCAGCGCGACGGCGACGCCCCGCTCCTCGTCGGTCAGCGACCGCACGACGTCGTCGATCGTCATGCCGGTCTCGAGCTCGCGCGGCTCGCCGTTCACGACGACGGTCATACCCGGACGAATCGGTCGGGCGCGAATGGCCGCGCCACCTCGTGCGGCGTCTCGCCGGCGACGAGCGCGGCGACCGCCTCCGCGGTGACGGGCGCGAGCAGGATCCCGTTGCGGTAGTGGCCGGTCGCCACGAGCACGCCGTCCTCGAGCTCGCCGATCAGCGGGCCGTTGTCCGGCGAGCCCGGCCGCAGCCCGGCCGACACGTCGACGAACTCGAGCTCTGCAACCTCCGGGAGGACGCGATATGCCTCGCGCAGCAGCTCGTGCACACCGCCGGCCGTGACGGTCGTGTCGAAGCCCCGCTCCTCGGCGGTCGCGCCGACGACGACCTCGCCGTTGCGGCGCGGCACGACGTACACGTGCTCCGTGCGCACCATGTGCTCGGCCGGCAGCTCGCCGCGCAGGCGCACCACCTGCCCTTTCACCGGGCGGACGGGAACGCCGACGAGACCGGACCAGGCGCCCGCGGCGACGACGACGCGACCCGCCGAGATCTCCTCGCCGTTCGCGAGCGTGACCGAGTCGCGGGTGACGCCGACCACCTCGACGCCCTCGCGCACCGGCACCCGCGCCGCGAGCGCGGCGACGAGGCGGCGCGGATCGACCGACGCCTCGACGTCGCTGAACCAGCCGCCCGCGACGACCGGCGACAGGCCCGGCTCCAGCACCCGGCACTCGCTCGCCGTCAGCCAGCTCGTGAAGCCCGGCTCGCGCCGGATCACAGCGGCCTCGTCGGCGTCGAGCGCGACGGTGAGCATCCCGCATTGCCAGAACCCGACGTCGGCGTCGAGTGCAGCGACGAAGCCGGGATAGAGCTCGAGCGAGCGGCGGGCGAGCGGCACGAACGGCTCGTGCCCCGGCTCCGCCTCGCTCTCCGGCGCGAGGATGCCGGCGGCGACGCGCGACGCCCCGCTGCCTGCGCGGTCTCGTTCGAGCACGCAGACGGTGAGACCTCGCTCCTGCGCCCGGAACGCGCTCGCAAGGCCGATCACGCCACCGCCGACGAAGACCGCGTCGAACATGCGGTCAGGCTAGCGTCCCGCTCGTGGACGGACTCGCCCGCCGCGCGCGCCTCGCACGCTCGCGCCTCTACTTCGTGACGGACGCCGTCCCCGAGTC
>JBEQUF010000129.1:0-4529 GCA_040349295.1 Actinomycetota bacterium
GCGAGCGCCGCGGCCACGGCGCCGAGGAAGAGCAGGAAGCCGACGATCCCGGTCTCGGAGAGGAATTGCAGCGGCGTGTTGTGCGGCTCCTCCGCGGAGATGTCGGTCGACTGGCGGTAGCGCAGGTCGGTGAACGCGAACGTGCCGGCGCCCGTGCCGCCGAGCGGGTGGTCGGTGAAGCCGTGCCACGCCTCCTTCCACCACTGCCACCGGTTGCCGGAGCCGAGCTGCGTCAGGTGGCCGCTCGTGTTCGTCGTCTGCGCGGCGACCGGCTTCGTGAACGAGTCCCAGAGCGTCTTCGACTCGACGCCGGCGACGACGAGGCCGGCGACGACGAGGAGCAGCGCGAGCACGGCCGCGGCACGCTCGAGCGCCCGCCGGCGCTGCACGGTCAGCCGGAGCCGCCCGAGCGCGACGGTGACGAGGGAGACGGCGACCCCGCCCGCGAGCAGGACGAGCAGGAACACCCAGCCGTCGTGCACGCGCACGCCGTGCGGCTGACGGTCGGCGGTGATGCCGTCGAGCGACGCCGCGACGAGGGCGACCACCGCTCCGGCCGCCGTCGCGACGATCCCGTCGGCGATGCGCTCGACCTTCTCGTCCTCGCGGAGCACCCAGGCGACGCCGGCGAGGATCGCCAGCGCGACGCCGAAGCGCGAGTAGGTGAGCAGGAGGGCGACGACGCTCGCGTAGAGCAGGATCGCCCCCGCGACCCGCAGGCGCTGGGCGAGCCAGAGCGCGAGCGGCACGCCGGCGACGCAGACGAGGGCGAGCATGTTCCACTCGTCGACGGGCGCGCGGAGCCGCGCGACGCCGTCCGGCGGCGAGTAGAGCGAGGGGATGCACTTCGTCAGCAGTGCCCAGCCGACGACCGCCGCGACGAGCACCGTCGCCGCCGCGGCGACGCGGTCGAGCTGCGGCCCGATCAGGATGCCGAGCGTCGCGAAGGCGGCGTAGGCGAGGGTCTGGTTCGTGTAGCCCCACGACGTGTCGGGCGAGGCCGACCAGAGGATCGTCAGCCCGCACCAGACGGCGAGCCCCCAGAGGCAGCCGAGGAAGACGGCCGCGCGGCGTCCCTGGGCCGGCGCCTGCCAGAGCGCGAGGGCGGCCGGGACGAGGGCGATCGCGCCGATCCACACGAGCGGTCCGAGCGCCAGCTCGCCGCCCGCGAAGAAGAGCGCGGCGAAGGCGGCGGCCGCCGCGCCAGCGGCTGGGACCGTCCGTTCGCCCGCGGTCCGCATCGGGCGCGGACGCTAGCATCGCCCTCAGCCGTAACCGGGGCGGCTCACAAACGGTTTACACCCAAATAACCGCGAGAACACCCCCGTCGGAGAGACTGTCCGCGCGGCCCCCGCCCCAAGACGCATGCCGAAGCCCCTTCGCCACATGACGATCCTCTGCGCCGCGCTCCTCGCGGCGGCCGCGGCGGCCCTCGGGGTTCCGGCGGCGCAGGCCTCCCCGGCCGCGCTGCAGCAGGCGACGTCGAACTGCTGGCTCGACGTGATCAACGACTGGCTCGACAACAACCAGGTCGACAACCTCTACGCGATCCCCTGCTACACGCAGGCGATCCAGCACCTGAACGCGCTGCCCGACGTGAAGGGGTACTCGAGCGCGATCGACGACATCCACCGCGCCCTGCTCGCCGCGATCCACCAGGAGCACAGCGACGGTCCCGGCGGTGGCGGCCCGAGCGGTGGCGGCAACGGCGGCCCGAGCGGTCCGAGTTCGAACGGCGGCGGCCCGAGCGGCCCGACGAGCAGCCCGACCGCGAATCACCCCACCGCTCCCTTCGGCGGCACGGCCAGCGCGACCTCGATTCCGCTGCCGCTGATCGTCCTCGGCGGCCTCGCGATCCTCCTCGCGCTCGCGGCTCTCGGCACCTGGCTCGCCCGGCGCTACCAGGGCCGCCGGCCCAACGGCCCGCGCCCGGCGCCGGCCGTCGCGAAGCGCCGCTAGCGCGTCCGTCCGACGCGAGGTCTACGGTCCCTCCCCCTCCTTCGGAGGGATGGATCAGCGGACTACCCTTCGGATAGGGAGGAACGGGGAACGATGGCGACGGTGAAGCAGGAGACACAAAGCGAGATCACGACCGCAGAGGTGGTGAACACGGTCGTCGACGAAGAGGCTCGCCTGGGTGTCCGGCGCTTCTTCACCATCCCCGGCCGCGACCCGTTCGACGAGATCGAGTGGGAGATCCGCGACGCGATCATCCCGGGCCGCAACGGCCCCGCGTTCGAACAGCGCAACGTCGAGTTCCCGAAGTTCTGGTCGCAGACGGCGACGAACATCGTCGCGCAGAAGTACTTCCGCGGCCGCCTCTCCTCGCCCGAGCGCGAGACGAGCGTCAAGCAGATGATCGGCCGCGTCGTCGACACGATCGTCGGCTGGGGCAAGGACGGCGGCTACTTCGCCGACGCCGACGAGGCCGACACGTTCGAGGCCGAGCTCAAGGCGCTCCTCGTCAACCAGTACGTCGCCTTCAACTCTCCCGTCTGGTTCAACGTCGGCTTCGAGGAGAAGCCGCAGTGCTCCGCCTGCTTCATCCTCTCGATCGAGGACTCGATGGACGCGATCCTCGACTGGATCCGCCGCGAGGGCGTCATCTTCCGCGGCGGCTCCGGCTCCGGCGTCAATCTTTCACGCCTGAGGTCGTCGAACGAGCAGTTGTCGAAGGGCGGCTACGCGTCGGGCCCGGTGTCGTTCATGCGCGGCGCCGACGCGTCGGCCGGGACGATCAAGTCCGGCGGCAAGACGCGGCGCGCCGCGAAGATGGTCGTCCTCGACGTCGACCATCCGGACATCGAGGAGTTCGTCTGGTGCAAGGCCAAGGAGGAGAAGAAGGCGCGCGTCCTCGAGCAGGCTGGCTACGACATGTCGCTCGACTCGCCGGACTGGGCGTCGATCCAGTACCAGAACGCGAACAACTCCGTCCGCGTCACCGACTCGTTCATGGAGGCGGCGACCGAGGGCAAGGAGTTCAACCTCACCGCGCGCACCGACGGCACCGTCGTCAAGACGGTCGACGGCCGCGACCTGCTCCGGCAGATCGCGCACGCCGCGTGGGAGTGCGCCGATCCGGGCGTGCAGTACGACACGACGATCAACGCGTGGCACACGTCGCCGAACACGGGCCGCATCAACGCGTCGAACCCGTGCTCGGAGTACATGCACATCGACGACTCCGCGTGCAACCTCGCGTCGCTCAACCTGATGAAGTTCCGCAAGGAGGACGGCGAGCTCGACGTCGAGGCGTTCGAGCACGCCTGCGACGTGACGTTCCTCGCGCAGGAGATCATCGTCGGCTACTCGTCGTATCCGACGCCCGAGATCGAGGCGAACGCGAAGAAGTTCCGCCAGCTCGGCCTCGGCTACGCGAACCTCGGCGCGCTGCTGATGGCGCGCAGCCTCCCGTACGACAGCGACGGCGGTCGCGCGTACGCGGCGGCGATCACCGCCGTCATGACCGGCCGTGCCTACCGCAAGTCGGCGGAGATCGCGTCGCGCATGGGGCCGCACACCGGCTACCAGGTGAACCGCGCGCCGATGATCGGCGTCATCGCGAAGCATCGCGCGGCCGTCGGCAACATCGACGCGTCCGCGGTGCCGGCCGACCTGATGTCGTCGGCGCGGAAGGCGTGGGACGACGCGCTGAACCTCGGCGAGGTGCACGGGTACCGCAACGCGCAGGCGACCGTGCTCGCGCCGACCGGGACGATCAGCTTCATGATGGACTGCGACACGACGGGCGTCGAGCCGGACTTCTCGCTCGTCAAGTCGAAGAAGCTCGTCGGCGGCGGCGAGATCACGATCGTCAACAAGACCGTGCCGATGGCGCTCGAGCGGCTCGGCTACGCGCCGGGCGAGGTCGACGAGATCGTCGCGTTCATCGACGAGCGCAACACGATCGTCGGCGCGCCGAAGGTGAAGAGCGAGCACTACCCGGTGTTCGACTGCGCCGTCGGCGACCGCGCGATCCATTACCTCGGCCACGTGAAGATGATGGGCGCGGTGCAGCCGTTCATCTCCGGCGCGATCTCGAAGACCGTGAACATGCCGGAGGAGTCGACGGTCGAGGACGTCATGAACCTCTACGTCGACGCATGGAAGCTCGGCGTGAAGGCGATCGCGATCTACCGCGACAACTGCAAGGTCGCGCAGCCGCTCTCGTCGTCGAGCAAGGAGTCGGCCGCTGCGCCGCCGCCCGTGCTCGTCCGCGAGCGCAAGCGGCTGCCGCTCGATCGCACCGAGGTCGGCCGGAAGTTCTCCGTCGGCGACCACGAGGGCTACATCCACGTCGGCCTGTACGACGACGGCAGCCCGGGCGACATCTTCGTCGACATCGCGAAGGACGGCACGACGATGGCCGGCCTGATGAACTCGCTGATGATCGCCGTCTCGATGGGCCTGCAGTACGGCGTGCCGCCGGAGGTCTACGTCTCGAAGCTCTCGCACCTCCGCTTCGAGCCGAGCGGGATGACGAACGACCCGGACATCCGCGCTGCCAAGTCGATCGTCGACTACATCTT
>JBEQUF010000133.1:0-7625 GCA_040349295.1 Actinomycetota bacterium
GGCAGCACCCACCACGAGGACCAGAGCCGGGCCAGGCCGACGACGGCGAGCCACGCCGCCGCCGCGAGAACGACGCCGATGACCGAGGCCTTCGCGCGGTCGGCGAGCCAGCCGTCAAGCGTCTGGCGCGAGAAGCCCCACGCGCGCTCCCGCGCCCAGCCGCTCCAGGCGTCGATCGGCAGCGTCAGGACGTCGAGCCCGCCGACGACCACGACCGCCCATACCGACGCCGCGCCGGCCCACCCCAAACCGTCCAACCCGTCGCCCACCGCGCGGAGCGCGACGAGCGCTGCAACCGAGAGGACGACCCTGGCGAACAGCACGAGGTAGCGCGGTCGGTGATACCTGCTCGCGCGCTCGACGTCCGCCTGAGAGAAATCTAAGGAATTCATCGCCGCGTAGCGAGAGTACGACAGAACGCAACTAGACTGAGAGGCTCGATGGCGACTGCAGACGTGACGGACGGGATCGCACTCAGGACGACCGAGGAGTCCGTCGCGCTCGCCGGCCAGCTGCGCAAGCTCGCGCGCGTCGCGACCGGCGTCGCCGTCCTCACGAGCCCGGCGGCGTACTTCTGGTTCCGGCACCAGGAGAAGTTCAGCGTCGCCAAGTCGGTGCTCCTGACGGTGATCTGCGTGATCGCGTTCCGCGGCGTCGTCGACCTCGCCATCCGGCGGCTGATCCCGTGGCCGAGCCTCTTCGGCACGGCCGACTCGCGGCTCCGCGAGGAGGACGTCGTCAACCGGCGGCGCTCGTGGACGTGGCGCTTCTACTTCCGCGCCGCGATCATCATCGCCGTCCTCCTGACGATCATCTGGCTCTTCCGCGACCACAACGCGGCGAACGGCCAGCACATCACGTGGTGGGGCTCGGCCGGCTGGGTCTGGACGAAGGTCAGCCACCTGCTGCACAGCGGCTCCTTCTGGATCCAGATGGTGTTCGTCGTCTTCCTGTTCCTCGCGAACTTCCTGATCTTCATGGGCCCGATGATGCTGATGGGCATCTCGCAGATCCGCGGCTACGAGCCGGGCGACGCCGAGTGGGGCGTCAAGCTCGACGACGTGCGCGGCCAGGCCGAGGCGAAGGAGGAGGTGCGGCGCATCGTCACGCTCTGGCAGTCGGGCGAGGCGTTCGAACGCGCCGGCGGCAAGCGCGAGCGCGGCCTGCTCTTCCTCGGCGCGCCGGGCACCGGCAAGACGATGCTCGCGAAGGCGATCGCGACCGGCTTCAACTCGCCGTTCGTCTCGATCCCGGGCTCGGGCTTCGCGCAGACGTTCATCGGCATCGACGCGCTGATCGTCCGCTTCCTCTCGCGCAAGGCGAAGCGCCTCGCGCGCAAGTGGGGCGGCCAGTGCATCGTCTTCATCGACGAGATCGACGCCGTCGGCATGCGCCGCCAGGCGCTCGGCAACTCGTTCACGGTCGTCGAGCCGGTACGCCCGCTGTACGGGCCGCAGGGCGCGATCAACCCGACCGGCGACCTGATCATCGAGAGCCGCGAGTGGCGCGAGCGGATGTTCGAGGCGCGCGCGCCCGAGCGGACGTCGCCGTACCCGGGCTGGATGCAGAAGGTCGGCAACATCGTCAACCAGGGGATCTTCCCGGGGATGATGGGCGGCCAGGGCCAGCTGGCGCTGAACCAGCTGCTCGTGACGATGGACGGCATCGACAACCCGCCGTTCATGCGCCGCTTCCTGACGAACCGGATCAACTCGGTCCTCGACGCGAGCTACATCGTGCCGCGCCGCCTCGGCCGGATCAGCCTCCGCATCCGCCCGCCGCGGCCGCTGAAGGCGCAGATCTACTTCATCGGCGCGACGAACGTCCCGATGGACCGGCTCGACCCGGCGCTCACGCGCCCGGGCCGCATGGGCCGCCACGTCTGGTTCCGGACGCCGACGAAGGAAGACCGCAAGGACATCTTCGACCTCTACCTCGGCAAGGTGGCGCACGACCCGGAGCTCGACACGCCGGAGCGGCGCGACGAGATCGCGCGCATCACGAACGGCTACTCGCCGGCGATGATCGAGCAGATCTGCTCGATGGCGCTGACGAACGCGCACCACGAGGGACTGCTCGCGTTCGGCTGGAAGCATCTCGTCGACGGCATGACGGCGATCGAGTCCGGTACGGCGATCGGCGTGCAGTCCGTCGAGCACGAGATGCGCGCGACCGCGATCCACGAGGCAGGGCACGCGACTGCCGCGCACGTCTACCGCCCCGACCTCGAGTCGAGCCGCCTCTCCGTGAAGATGCGCGGCCGCTCGCTCGGCCACCACCAGTCGTTCCAGCGCGAGGAGCGGTTCAGCGAGTGGCAGAACGAGGCGTTCGGCGGGCTCGTCCACGTCCTCGGCGCGATGGCGGCCGAGCGTGTGTTCTACAACCAGAACACGAACGGCGTCGGCGGCGACCTCCAGAGCGCGACGCAGGACGCCGCCTGGATGGTCGGCACCTCCGGCATGGGCCCGCAGCAGATCGAGCTGAACGGGGGGAAGTTCGACGACGAGACGGAAGAGCAGACGCGCGAGCGGATCATGAAGCGCTTCGAGAAGATCGGGCTGACGCTGATGAACCGCACGCGAGGCAGCGCCGACTTCGGCGGCGACCCGGTCGCGGCCGTGCTCCAGGACCCGTACAAGCGCGCGGCCGCAGCCCAGATCCTCGGCCAGGCGTACGTCACCGCACAGAACTTCATCGCGCTCAACCGCGACGCGGTCGAGAAGGTCGCCGACACGCTGATCGCCAAGGGCGAGCTGTACGGCGACGAGCTCGTGCACCTCCTCGACGCCCAGCATCTGCAGAAGCCGGAGATCGACTGGACGAAGGACGAGACGTGGCCACGGATCTGACGAGCGGCGACGCCGTGCGCGAGCCGGAGACGACCGGAGGGCCGGCGACGCCGATGCCGCACCGCGCGCGCTTCCTCGTCATCTACGTCGGCCTCGCCGCGGTGCTCGGCGTCGCGATCGCCGGGATCGTCATCTACGGGACGAAGTCGATCGCACCGGACGCGGCCTGGTCGTCGTGGGCGCCCGGCGGCGGCGGCCTCGGCCGCGAGAGCCAGATCGCGGCGCACGTCGCGCAGGAGTACCACCTGCCGTCCGGCGGCCAGCTCGTCGAGGTCTTCGCGAAGGCCCCGTCCGTCTCGCCGTCCAACACGCAGATCCCGCTCCACTACGTCGTCGTCGCGCGCCCGAAGGGCTATGACGCACCGATCCCGATCACCTCGGACGACACCGTGCAGTACTCCCTCTGCGGCCTCGGCAGCAACTGCGCCATCGCGACGGGGACGCCGTCGGTGCAGCGCGGCACGCTCGTGCGCCGCGAGATCCTCGAGCTCGCGCTCTACACGTTCAAGTACATGAGCGGCGTCAAGAACGTCGTCGCCTTCATGCCGCCGACGCCCGGGGCGACGCCGAAGTACGTCGTCTTCCTGCAGCGGAGCGACCTGAGCGACTATCTCCACCGGCCGCTGGCCGAGACGCTGAACAAGAAGACGCCGCTGCCGAACGCGATCACGCGCCTCGAGCAGCAGACGATCGACGCGACGACCGAGTCGAAGGTCTACTCGTTCGGGCTGTCGCAGGCGCAGAACGGCGACGCCGTGCTCGTCCTGACGCCGATCGCCGCGTAACCAGAACCGCGGCCCAGCCGTTTCTCCTCCGTAACCCACCCAACCGGGCGGATTCAAGGAGGCGAAATCCACCAATGTTGCTTCTCGTTGTTCTCGCGATCCTGGCGCTGCTGGCGTTCGGCGTCGGCTTCGTCATCCACTGGCTCTTCATCGTCGCCGCCGTCCTGGCGCTGATCTGGCTGATCAGCCTCTTCACGGGCGGCATCGGCGCTCGCCGGCTGTAACCGGCGGCACGTGTGGTTAGGACCTCGAGCGGCCCCATGTGGGCCGCTCGGCCCATTTACGATCGGTGGGCGAGGCCGATACGTTGGAGGCAGTGTCGCGTACCGAGATTCTCCTCTGGATCGTCGCCCTCTTCCTGCTCGAGGTGAACCACCTCAAGTGGATCTGGTGGGAGTACTGGACGTGCCGCAAGTGCACGGTCGCGCACAAGCACTGCGCCTGCGGCGAGACCAGCCGCTGGATCATGTACCTGTAGGATCTCCCGCGAGATGAGGCGTACGCTCGCCTGCCTCGCCGTCGCACTCGCGCTTCCAGCCGCTGCCGGCGCGACCTCGATGCCGCCCCTGCGCGGGCTGCCGTCGACGGTGACGTTCGTCCCGCTGAAGGAGAACCGCGCGTCGTGCAGCGAGCCCGGCCGGTCGTCGAAGGTCGCTCGCCTCGCGCGCAAGCTCGCACCGGTCGCGTGCGAGCAGCCGCCGAAGCCGAAGCTCCGGCAGAGCGACACGGGCTCGTTCCTCGGGCCCTGACGCGCGGCTACGCTCCGTCTCTCGTCGCCCCCATCGACTAGTGGTCCAGGTCACGGCCCTTTCAAGGCCGCAGCACGGGTTCGAATCCCGTTGGGGGCATCGTCCTAGAGGTTCGGCGGGCTGTCGACGCAGAGGATGCGGAGCGGCTTCCGCTGGCTCGCGTTGCGGAACCGGTGCGGCCGCTCGGCCGAGTAGTAGGCGGCGTCGCCGCTGCGAAGCCTGCGCGGCTCGCTCCCCTCGAGCTCGAGCTCGAGCTCGCCGTTCAGGACGATGATGAACTCGTCGCCGTGGTGCCGCCCGTGCTCGGCGAGGCCGGCGCCGGGCTCGAACTCGACGATCATCGGCATCATCGTCCGGTCGCTGTCGGGCGTGAGCAGGAAGAAGTCGATGCCCTCGGCCTCCGAGTGCAGGAGACGGCGCTCGGCCGGCCGCACGATCTCGGCGTCCGCCGGCGGCGCCGACGGCACGAGGTCGGCGATCGAGATGCCGTAGCAGTCGATCAGGCGCGTCAGCCGCCCGATCGTGATGTCGCTCTTGCCGTTCTCGACAAGCGAGAGGAACGACCGGGAGATGTCCGTCTCGAGTGCAGCCTGTCCGAGCGACAGGCCGCGCGCCAGGCGCGCCTCGCGGAGGACCCGGCCAAGCTGCGGCGGCGCCGGATGCAGCACCTCAGTCAAGCGTCCCCAACCCCATGAGCATGTCTCCCTTCGCACGCGCGGGAACGGTCATGACGCCGAGGATGGCCGCGTCGACCTCGCTGATGATCGTCGACAACACGTTGCCGAAGAAGTCCCGCATCTCGCCAACCGCCTGACCTTTCGTGATCACGTCACCCTTTTCGACCGTCGGGTACCAGAAGCCGTCGACCGGAGCGGCGATGCCGGCGAAGCGGTGGAGCAGCATCGGGCGCTCGTGGTCGACCGTCGGTGTTCCGGGGATCATCTTCAAGTGTCGAAGGACGTTCAGCAAGCCCTTCACGTGAACCTGCACCGACGGCTCGTCGAGCTCGCCGTGGCTGCCGGCCTCCGCGAGGGCGGCCGGGATCCCGACGCCGCTCGCGATCTGGCAGATCGTGCCGTTCGCGCGGACGGGCTCGGCCGGTGCCGCGCGGCGGACGAAGAACGGCATGTCGAGCGCGAGGGCGAGCGCCTCGGCGGCGGCATCGTGCGCGGGGTCGCCGTTCAGGTTGATCTGGCTGTAGTCGACGAGCTCTTCCTCGATGTCGCCGCCGTGGACGTCGACGATGAAGTCGGCGTCCTGGAGGACGCGCTCCCAGGCGAGATGGACCATGCGCTCCGTGTACGACCCGGTCGCAGAGCCCGGGAACGCGCGCGCCGGGTTCTCGCCGTCGACCGGGTTCACGTGCGCCGCGAAGCCGTAGAACGCCGGCACGTTGAGGCAGGGGATGGCCAGCAGCCGGCCCGACAGGTGCTCGGGCTCGACCAGCTTGACGATCCGGCGCACCGACTCGATCCCCGGATACTCGGCGCCGTGGACGCCGCCGACGATCGCGAGCGTCGGCCCGTCGGCAGCACCTTCGATCGTCGCGAGCGGAACGGCGATCGTGCCGCCGTCCGGCGCCGGAGCCTCGAGGTATTCGGTCTTCTTCTGGGCAGGCATCGGGATCGGTGCTCCTTTCAGGATGGGGATGGGCTCGTGGCCGGCTGTCGTGCGTCCCAGACGACGGCGCCGGCGACGGCCGTGAGCGCCGGCCGAAGCGCCGGCCACTCCTCGGCCGGTCGGTCGAGCGGGTCGGTCGGCCAGTGGACGAAGTCGGCGGGGGCGCCGACGTCGAGCGTCCCGAGCAGCGGACGACGGACGTAGGCCCCTGCGCGGTCCGTGAAGAGCGACAGCGCCTCGCTCGGCGTGAGCGCGTGCTCCGGCCCGAGGCGCGACCCGAGACGGCTCGTGCGCGTCACGGCGACCGCCGCACCGCGAAGCGGTTCGCAGGGCAGCACGTCGGATCCCCCCGCAACCTGCATGCCGCGGTCGATCATGCGGCGATAGCGGTTCGCCTCGTGGGCGACGTCGCCCCAGGCGCGCTCCATCTCACGTTCGAACACGTACGCGAGGAGCGGCTGGACGGAGACGCCGATCCCGAGTCGCGCGCAGTCGTCGATCGCGCGATCCGAGAGCAGGAATCCATGTGCGAGCGTCACCTGACTCGGAGCGAACGCCGCCGTACCACCGGCGCGTTCGACCGCGTCGACGACCGCCCGCGCAGCGCCGCCGCCCATCACGTGGAAGCACACGGGCCGCTCGTCGCGCGCGCAGAGCGCCAGCACCGTGTCGAGCTCGCCGCTCGAATACCGCTTGACGGGAGGCTCGGGCTGCGGATGACCGTCGCCCATCCACGCGTTCGCGAACTCGCCGTCGAGGAGGAGCTTCAGGCCCCAGTCGTTCAACCGCTCGTCCGCATGCGGCTCCGGGCGGTGTCCGGCCCGGTCGATCTCCGCGGCGAAGTCGCGCCGGTGGTCGAGGCGGTCCATCAGATAGAGCCGCTGCTTCACCGTCCCCGACGCCACCGCTTCGCGATAGAGCTGCCACGTCTCGCCGAACGCCGCGGGAAGCCCGGGGTCGACGACCGTCGTGATCCCGTGGCCGAGCAGCTGCGCCGACGCGGCGCCGAGCAGCGCCCGGGCGTCGCCGCCGCTCGGAATGTGCTCCTGCAGCGTGCGCGCCAAGGGCGAGCGGAGCGTGCCGGTCACGGCGTCCCAGCCCGGGTCGCCGGCGAGGCGGTCCCCGAGCACGGCGATCGCCCGGGAGTTCAAGGCGGCCGCGTCCCAGCCGCGATAGAGGAAGACCGGGTTGGACGGCGCCGCGGCGTCGAGCTCGTCCCGGGTCGGCAGGCGCCGCTCGCGCAGCCGCTGCTCGTGCCAGGCGTTGTCGTCGCCGAACGACTGGATCCACCCGTCCGGCTCCGCCGCCGCGACGGCCTCGGCGACCGCCTCGACGACCTCCCCCACCGAGGTCGCGTCGCCGAGCTGCACCATCCGGAGCTCGGCAGCGATCTTCTCGAGATGCATGTGCGTGTCGCAGAAGCCGGGCAGGACGACACCGCCCGCGACGTCGAGGCGCGCGGCGTCCGGAGGCAGCCTCGACTCGACGTCGCGCAGCGAGCCCGCGTCGACCACGACGCCGTCCGCGACGGCGATCGCCTCCACCACGCCGGCCTCCCCCGGCCGGGGACGGATCGGCGCTCCCGCGACGACGAGCTCGGCATGGTCGGTCAGCCCGGAGCG
>JBEQUF010000171.1:0-3440 GCA_040349295.1 Actinomycetota bacterium
TCCCCCTGATCGCGGCGTACGCGCTCGGGACGAGCCTCCTCCAGGCCGGCTACCAGCGCGGCGGCGCGCTGACGACCGCGGGGATTGCGACGCTGACGACCGACGCGCTGCCGATCGCGGCCGGGTTCGTGCTCTTCGGAGAGGAGCTGCCGCGCGGCGCGGACGGCGGTCTGCAGCTGGCCGCGTTCTGCTCGATCGTGGCGAGCGCAACCCTGCTCGGCCGCCGCTCGTTGTAGAGGCATGGGAGTCAAGACGACCGAGAAGGTCCGCGGTGCGATCGCCCGCGCGGGCGAGGAGATCAGCGAGAAGGCGTGGACGGTCGGCCGCGACAAGAAGGCCGAGCGGCGGAAACGGATCGCCTGGGGGCTCGTGCAGGGCGGCGTCGCCGCCGTCTTCACGCTCGTCGCGCGCCGCACCGGCGCCAAGGTCTGGGGCGTGCTGACCGGCGAGGCGCCGCCCGCGAAGCGCTAGGCCAGCTCGCCGCCGTCGATCGCGATCGTCGCGCCGGTGAAGTACGCGCCTTCGTCCGAGGCGAGGAACGCGAACAGCGCCGCGATCTCCTCCGGTGACGCGTGCCGGCCGAGCGGGATCCCGGCGTTCACCTCGGCGAGCATCTCGTCGCTGTACTCGGCCCGCTGCATCGGCGTCAGCACGTAGCCCGGGCAGATCGCGTTGACGCGGATGCGGGGCGCGAGCTCGAGCGCCATCGTCTTCGCGAGCAGGATCACGCCCGCCTTCGACGCGTTGTAGTCGGCGTAGAGCGGATGTCCGGTGACGCCGTTCGTCGAGGCCGTCATCAGGATCACGCCGGTGTCCATCCGGCGCGCCGCCTGCTGCGCGCAGTGGAAGACACCGGTGAGGTTCACGTCGAGCACGCGCCGCCAGTCGGCCTCCGCGATCTCGAGGAACGGCTTGCGGATCGAGATGCCGGCGTTCGCGACGAGCACGTCGACGCCGCCCAGCAGCTCGTCGACCCGCTCGAAGGCGCGCGCGACGGACGCACCGTCGGCGACGTCGCAGCGCAGCCCCTCGTCCTCGACGTCCCGGTCGGCGATCGCCGCGACCACGGCGCCCTCGTCCCGGAAGCGCTGAACCGTCGCGGCGCCGATCCCGCTCGTGCCGCCGGTGACGACGACGCGCTTGCCCGAAAGACCCTTCACGACGGCGACAATCTACGCATGAGTGTGTTCCGCGCGGTCGCGAAGGTGACGGGGCCCGACGGGCAGGAGTGGGAGATCTACGCGTACCGCGTGAAGTGGCAGAAGCCGCTGCGCCGCCGGGAGGTCTGGCGCTCCGTGCTCGCGGCCTGGCGCGCATCGCGCGGCGACGACTGGACGATCGAGGCCGTGTCGCACCTGCCGCGCCCGACGGTCCTCACCTGGACGACGACGAGCGAGCATCGCGGCCAGGTGCTCGCGCAGGTGGAGGGGCATCTCGCCCGCGGCGACATCGCCCAGCGGCTGACGAACGCGGTCTACCGCGGCGAGAGGCGCTCGGCGAGGTAGCGGATCGCCAGCGGGTAGCGGTACTCGATCGAGCTGTGCGTCCCGTCGAAGAGCTCGAAGAAGACGTCGGTGACGCCGATCGCCTCGAGCGCGCGGCGGAATCCCTCGGCTCCGAGGTCGAGGTAGTACTGGTCGCTTCTGCCGCAGTCGATGTAGATCGCGCGCAGGCCGCGCAGCGCGTCGGCGTGCCGCGGCACCATCCGCACCGGATCCCAGGCGAGCCACTTCTCCCAGACGTCCGGCTTCAGCTGTCCGCTCGGCAGCTCGAACGGCAGCTCGCCGGGCGAGTAGCACTCGGCCATCGCGAACGTGTTCATGACGGCGGCGTCGCTTCGCTTCGTGAACGCCGGCCGCGAGCGGAAGTCCTCCCAGAACCGCTCGAACGAGCCCTCGTAGGAGTCGCGCAGCGCGCGCACGGTCTGCGGGAATTCCGGCAGATAGCAGAGCTCGAAGAGCGCGTCGCCGGCGTGCGTCGCGAGCCCGCTCCAGAGGTCGGGCCGGAGCATCGGCGTCACCATCGCGCCGTAGCCGCCGCTCGACTTGCCGGCGATCGCGCGCAGCGACGTCGCGTAGCGCGCGTCGACGAACGGGACGGCGTCGTCGCAGAGATACGTGTGGTAGCGGCCGGTGCCGGCCGAGTCGATGAACTGCGAGCCGCCGTACGACGTCCAGGCGTCGACGAAGACGACGCGCGCGGGCGGGCAGCCCTCGTCGGCGAACAGCCGGTCGACGAGCTCGACGACGGTCGGCCGGAACGCCGATCGGTTGCGCCACATGTCGATCTGCCCGGTCATCCCCTGGATCAGGTAGACCGCCGGCAGCTCCGCGTCGTCGGCGGCGCCCGGCGGGGAGTAGACCCAGATCGGCCGCCGCGCCGGATCGCCGAGCGGATTGTCGTGCAGGGCAGGGCTGTCGAGCACGTGCTCGTCGAGCCGGCCGCGCAGCTCGTGCCCCCACGGTTCCATCACGAACCGACTCTATAGTCGGTCACATGCGGATCACGCCGGTCGTCGTGATGCTCGCGCTCGCCGTGCTCGCGGCGGGCTGCGGCGCGCGCAGCAACACCCCGTTCACGGCGAAGGGCACGATCGGCTGCCTGAAGAGCCACGGCTTCACCCGCGTCTCGTCGAGCCCGGCCAAGGTCGGCTTCATCGCCGGATTCGCCGCGAACGGCGGCCTGATCGGGACGTCGTCGAGCGGGAACCAGGTCACGATCGCCTTCACCGACAGCTCCGGCGACGTCGATTCGACCGAGAAGGCGTTCACGCTGCACGCCTCGCCGCAGCTCCGGCCGCACATCAAGGACGTCATGAGCACGAACCGGAATGCGGTCATCGTCTGGACGACGGGGGCGAGCTCCGACGACCAGTCGACGCTGAACGGCTGCCTCAAGCCCTAGATACACTGGCCCGTATGGCCGAATACGGGACGATGCGGGTGAAGAGCGGTCTCGCCGAGATGCTCAAGGGTGGCGTGATCATGGACGTGGTCGACGCCGAGCAGGCGAAGATCGCGGAAGAGGCAGGCGCGGTCGCGGTGATGGCGCTCGAGCGCGTCCCCGCCGACATCCGCCGCGACGGCGGCGTCGCGCGCATGTCCGATCCCGAGATGATCAAGGGGATCCAGGAGGCCGTGACGATCCCGGTGATGGCCAAGTGCCGGATCGGCCATTTCGCCGAGGCGCAGATCCTCGAGGCGCTCGAGATCGACTACATCGACGAGTCCGAGGTGCTGACGCCGGCCGACTGGGAGCACCACGTCGACAAGTGGAAGTTCACCGTCCCGTTCGTCTGCGGTGCGACGAACCTGGGCGAGGCGCTCCGGCGCATCGCCGAGGGCGCGGCGATGATCCGCACGAAGGGCGAGGCCGGCACCGGCGACGTCTCGAACGCGGTCACGCACATGCGCTCGGTGTTCGGGCACATCCGCAAGCTC
>JBEQUF010000182.1:0-7728 GCA_040349295.1 Actinomycetota bacterium
CGACGAGGAGCGCCCGCTGGAAGCCGGACGTGAGCGCGTGCGATACGGGTACGCCTGCGTCCAGCAGGTCGTTCGTGCGGCTCGTCGACACGGCCGTGAAGATCGCCAGACCGAGGGCGCCGCCGAGCCATTGCGACGCATTCAGCAGGGCTGCCGCGAGGCCCGCCTTGTCGGCGGGCACGCCGGCGTTCGCGGCCGTGGCGACGGCGACGAAGAGGCCGGCGATGCCGAGCCCGACGAGCAGCAACCCAGGCAGGAGGTCGGATGCATACGACCCGTCGACCGGAATGCGCGAGAGCCAGTACAGGCCGGCGGCACCGATCACCGCGCCGCCGACGATCACGGGGCGGGTGCCGACGCGCGCGAGCAGCTGCGACGCGATCCCGGCGCCCACCACCGCGATGCCGCAGAGCGGGAGATAGGCCGTGCCGGTCTTCAGCGCCGAGTAGTGGAGGACGTTCTGCATGTAGAGCGTGACGTAGAAGAACAACGCCAGGAAGCCGGCGAACGCCACGAGCTGCGTCACGTTCGAGAAGCCGAGCCCGTTGATCCGGAAGATCGACAACGGCGCGAGCGGTGCGGGATGCCGGCGCTCGTTGACGACGAACGCGGTGAGGACGACGGCCGCGCCGGCGAGCACGCCGATCGTCCGTCCGCTGCCCCAGCCGGCGACGGGCGCGCGAACGAGGCCGTAGACGAGGAGGAGCATCCCGCCCGTGACGAGGACAGCGCCGGCGGCGTCGAAGTTCGCGAGCCGGCGGCGGGCGCGCTCGCCGTCGATGAGGCGGAACACCGGCGCGACGAGCAGCGCGCAGGCGATCGGGTTGACGAACATCACCCAGCGCCAGCCCGGGCCCTCGGTCAACACGCCGCCGAGGAGGACGCCGGCTGCGGATGCGATGCCGCCCGTTCCGCCCCAGGCGCCGAGCGCCGCGTTGCGATCCTTCCCCTCGCGGAAGCTCGTGGTCAGGATCGAGAGCGCGGTCGGAAGGGTGAGCGCTGCGCCGAGTCCCTGCGCGAGCCGCGCGCCGACGAGGACGCCTGCGCTCTGTGCGAAGCCGCCGACGAGCGACGAGATCGCGATCGTCGCGATTCCGGTGACGAGGACGCGGCGCCGGCCGAGCAGGTCGGCGAGGCGCCCGCCGAGCAGCATGAAGCCGCCGTAGGTGAGGAGATAGGCGCTCGGGACCCAGGTCAGGCCGTCGACCGAGAAGCCGAGCGAGCGGCGGATCGACGGCAGCGCGACGTTCGTGATCGAGCCGTCGACGAAGTCGAGAAAGGCGATCCCGCAGAGCAGCGCGAGCGTCAGCTTGCCGCGGCGGGTCGCGAGAAACGGTGGTTCCATGCGTGGTCTCCTTCCGATGGGTCTCTGTCCACCCGACGTACCGCGACGGCGGTTCGTGACGGGCGCCCGTGAGAGGCCGCGTCTGTCACGTTTCGGGGCGACGATGCGTCGTCACGTGTGAGATGAGCGATCGCGACTTCCTGGCAGAGCGCTTCGAGGCCGAGCGTCCGCAGCTGCGCCGCATCGCCTACCGCATGCTCGGCACGATCGACGAGGCCGACGATGCGGTGCAGGAGGCGTGGCTGAAGCTGAGTCGCGCCGACGACTCGGCGGTGGAGAATCTCGGCGCGTGGCTGACGACGGTCGTCAGCCGCGTCTGCCTCGACACGCTGCGCGCGCGCCGTTCGCGGCGCGAGGAGTTCGTCGGCTCGTGGATGCCGGAGCCGGTCGTTGCGGTCGACGGCGCACCGACACCGGAGGAAGAGGCGCTGATCGCCGACGGCGTCGGCCTCGCGCTCTACGTCGTGCTCGAGACGCTCGCCCCCGCGGAGCGGCTCGCGTTCGTGCTGCACGACATGTTCGCGCTGCCGTTCGACGAGATCGCGCCGATCGTCGGCCGCAGCCCGGAGGCCGCGCGTCAGCTCGCGAGCCGCGCGCGGCGGCGCATCCAGGGCGCGCACCCGCAGGTGCCGGACGTCGACCTGCAGGAACAGCAGCGCGTCGTCGAGGCGTTCCTCGCCGCCGCGCGCGAGGGCGACTTCGACCGGCTGCTCGCGATGCTCGACCCGGAGGTGACGCTGCGGGTCGACGCTGGCCCGGGCAGCCCGCTCGCCCACGACCCGATCGTCGGCGCCGAGGCCGTCCTGGCCGAGGCGCGTCGCTTCAATGCGCTGGCGCCCTACAGCCGCCCGGCGATCGTCAACGGCGTCGCCGGCGCGGTGGTCGGGCGGCCTGACGGGACGCTCTTCACGGTCGTCGCGATCACCGTCTCGAACGGCCGCATCACGGCGATCGACTTCCTCGTGGATCCGGCGAAGCTCGCCCGCCTGTCCGCCCTCTGATCGAGCAGCAGGCGCGCACCTTCTGCGCGTGCACTATCTCTTAAATAACTGTAAGATTAGAAGGTATGCCGCATAACGCGCGCCCGGTGCACGAAGTCAAGGCGAGCCTCTTCCGGGTGCTCGGCCACCCGGCGCGCGTGCGGATCCTGGAGGTGCTGCGCGACGGGGAGAGCTCGGTCGGGCAGCTGCAGGCCGAGCTGGGGCTCGATTCGAGCGGCACGTCGCAGCATCTGGCGGCCTTGCGGCGGATCGGGCTCGTCTCGTCGCGCCGCGAGGGGACGAGTGTCATCTACTCGGTGGACGACCCACAGGTGTTCGACCTGCTCGCGGCGGGGCGCGAGATCATCAGCCGGCGGCTCGCAAGCGAGCAGTCGCTGTTGGCCGAGCTGGCGCACGAGGCGCGTTGACCCCGGCATTGCTCGTGGCGGCGGTCGGCGTGATCGCGGCCGGCGCGGCGGCCGCGTTCCGTCGTAGCTGGGTGCGTGGCGCAGTCGCCGTGCAGGCGGTGGGCGCGGCGCTGCTCTGCGTCGCGGGCGTGTCCGGGCTCGCCTCCGCCGCCACGACCGGGAGCGCCTTCACGTCGACACTCGAGCCGCACGTCGGCGTCGACGGGCTGACGGCGTTCTTCCTCGTCACGGTGGGCGCAGTCGCCGCGCCGGCGCTCGTGTATGCGCGCTCGTATCTGCAGCCGGACGTGCGGGGGCGAGTCGTCGCCGTGCTGCTCGGTGCGTTCGTGCTCGTGCTGGTCGAGGTGCTGTGTGCGCGCGATCCGCTGACGTTCCTCGCGGGCTGGGAGCTGATGACGTTGCTGCCGGCGGCGATGATCCTCGTCGCGCGGCCCGGCGAGGCGTCGCGACACACGGTGTTCCTGTACGTCGCGGCAACGCATCTCGCGGGTGCGGGAACCTGGATCGCAGTGCTGCTGCTGGCGCACGCCGGCGCAATCGGCGGAGCGCCGGTCGCGCAGGGGTCGGCGCTGCAGGTCGCGGTCGCGCTGGCGGCGCTAGTCGGGATGGGGACGAAGGCCGGGCTCGTGCCGTTCCACAGCTGGCTGCCGCGCGCGCATCCGATCGCGCCCGCCCCGGTGTCGGCGTTGATGAGTGGCGTGATGATCAAGGTCGCGATCTACGGGCTCGTGCGCGTCCTCGTCGACTGGGCGGGCGTGCTGCCGCTGTGGCTCGGCGTCGTCGTGCTCGCGCTCGGAGCCGTGTCGTCGGTCGGCGGCGTCGTCTACGCGATCTTCCAGCACGAGCTGAAGCGGCTGCTCGCGTTCCACTCGATCGAGAACGTCGGGATCATCGTGCTCGGCCTCGGCGCATGCCTGCTGCTGCGCGCACGCGGCCAAGACATCTGGGCGGCGTTCGCGCTCGGCGCGGCGCTGCTGCACACGCTGAACCATGCACTGTTCAAGTCGCTGCTGTTCCTCGGCGCCGGCTCGTTCGAGCGCGCGGCGGGTGCGCTCGAGCTCGACCGTCTGGGCGGGCTGCTGCGCCGGATGCCGTGGACCGGCGGCGCGTTCCTGCTCGGGGCGATGGCGATCGCGGGCCTGCCGCCGCTGAACGGCTTCGTCTCCGAGTGGCTGACCCTGCAGGCGCTCGTGCACGTCCCCGCGTCCGGCGGCGTCGGCGACGGTGTCGCCGGAGCGCTCGCGCTCGCGGCCCTCGCCGCGACGGCCGCGCTCGCCGTCCTCTGCTTCGTGAAGGTCGTCGGGCTCGTCCTGCTCGGCCCGCCGCGCCGCGCCGCGGTCGCTGCGGCAACCGAGGTGCCGGCGCCGATGCGCGCAGCGGTGGTTGCGCTCGCGCTCGGCTGCGTCGCGCTCGGGCTCGTGCCCGCGCTGCTCTTCCGGCAGCTGGTGACGCTCGCGCCGTGGTCGACGGGACAACGTGCGCATCTCGGCCTCGGGCTTCCCGGCACGGGCTCGCTGCCGACCCTCGGCATCGCGTTCAGCCTCATCCTCTTGACGTCTGCGTTCACTGCGCTGCGCGGCCGCCGGGCCGCCGCGCCCGCGCCCACCTGGGCGTGCGGCCAGCTCGTCGAGCCCGCGCTCAACTGGACGAGCGCCGGCTTCAGCAAGCCGCTGCGGCTCGTGCTCGAGGCCGTGCTGCGGCCGGAGCGCGAGATCGCAGTCCGGTCGCAGGGCGGCGTCGTGCAGGAGGTCTCCTACGCCGGCCGGGTGCCGCACCTGCTCGACGAGCGCCTCTACCGGCCGGCCGTCACGGCTGGGCTCGCCCTCGCCGGGCACGCGCGCAGGCTACAGAGCGGGCGCCTCGGCACGTACGTCGCGTACCTGATCGCACTCGTCCTCGTGCTGCTCGCGGCCGTCAAAGTGGGGGCGATCGGCTGATGAACGCTGCCTCGATCGCGGTGCAGCTGGTCGGCGGCTTCCTGCTCGCGCCGCTCCTGCCGGGTCTGATCCAGCACTGGAAGGCGCGGCTGCAAGGCCGGCGCGGCCCCACGCCTGTCCAGCCGTACCGCGAGCTCCGCCGTCTGTGGCGAAAGAGCACGATCGAGGTCGAGGGTGCGAGTGTCGTCTACCGGCTCGCGCCCGCGGTCGCCGCCGCCTCGCTGGCGACCGCGCTGCTCCTCGTCCCGGTCGCCGCCGCCGCGCCGAGCCTCGGCGTCGGCCGCGATGCACTGGCGCTGCTCGGCCTGCTCGCGCTGGCGCGGTTCGTCGCCGCCGCCTCCTGCTGGGACGTGTCGAACGGCTTCTCGCTGATGGGGGCGAGCCGCGACCTGATGATCTCGGTCTCGGTCGAGATGACGTTCGTGCTCGCGCTCGCCGCCGCTGCGCTGGTCGCCGGGACGACGAGCCTCGCCGGGATGATCGCCGGCACGGCAGGCAGCGGCGTCTGGTCGGGCCCTGCGCTCGGTCTCGCCGCGGTCGCCTTCGCGCTGGTCGCGATTGCAGAGACCGGGCGGCAGCCCGTCGACAACCCGGACACGCATCTCGAGCTGACGATGATCCACGAGGGGCCGCTGCTCGAGTACGGCGGTCGTGACCTCGCGCTGCTGCACTGGGTCGCCGCCGCACGGCACTGGCTCGTGCTCGTGCTCGCCGCACAGGTCTTCCTGCCGCATCCGCAGGCGGCCTGGGCGCAGCTGGCGTTGCTGCCCGTCGTGCTCGTCGCGCTCTGCGCGGCGCTTGCGCTCGTCGAGACGCTCGTCGTGAAGATGCGGATCCTGCTCGCGCCCCGGCTGCTGATGGTCGGCGCGACGGCTGCGCTGCTCGGCATCGTCTCGTGGCTGGTGCAGCTGTGAGCGGTGCGCTCGTCTGGCTGCTCGTCGCGCTCGGACTCGGCGTCGTGGTCGTTCGACGCCGGTCGCTCGCGGTCGCGCTCGTCACGGCGCAGGCGCTCGTGCTCGCCGTGCGCGCGCACGACGAGGGCGCCGCCGCTGCGGCGCTCGCGGTTCGCGCGCTCGCGCTCGGTCTGCTGCTCCTGCTCGTCATCTCGCGCACGCGCGAGCCGCGGCCGGTGCGAAGCGGCGTCGCGCCGCTCGCGCGCGGCGGGCTCGCGGTGACGCTTGCACTGGCGCTCACCTGGCTCGTGCCGGCGATCGGGCTCGACTCGCGCAGCGCCGAGCGCGGCGTGCTGGCGCTCGCCGCGTTCGGCCTCGTCGCCGTCGCGACGCGGACGTCGACGCTCTTCCAGGTGCTGGGGATCGTGCTCGTCGAGAACGGCCTCGCCCTCGCCGCGCTGGAGCTGCACAACGGCTCGTCGGCTGCGATCGAGCTCGGCGTCGCCTGCGACCTGATGCTGATCGCGACGGTCGCCGTCGTGTTCCACGAACGGATCTTCGCGGAGTTCGGAGCCGGGGACGCCGCGGCTTTGCGGAGCCTGCGTGACTAGCCGCGAGGTCATCGCGGTCGGCGTCGCGGCGCTGCCGGCCGTCGCCGCGTTCGCCGTCGCCGTCGTACCGCGCCGCGCGATCGGCGGCGCAGCGGTCGCCGGGGCGGTCGTCTCGGCCGCCGCCGCCGGCACGTTCGCTGCGGTCACCCTCGCCACGCCGACGACGGCGGTGGCGACGGTCTGGCTGATCGTCGACCCGCTCGCCGGCATCCTCGTCGCCGTGATCGGCGCGGTCGGGCTCGCGAGCGTGCTCGTCTCACCGAGCTACCTCGGGACGCTCGGCGCCGGCCTCGTGCAGCCCGCCAAGCTGCCGCGGCTCTACTACGGGCTCGTCTTCCTCTTCTGGGCCGTGCTGGCCGGCGTGCCGGTGATCGGCAACCTCGGCGGCGCGTGGCTGCTCGTCGAGGCGACGACCGCTGCGTCGGCGCTGCTCGTCGGCCTCAGCGGCAAGCCGCGTGCGCTCGAGGCCGGCTGGAAGTACCTCATCCTCACCTCGCTCGGCCTCGGCGTGGCGCTGCTCGGGATCGTGCTGCTCGCCGCGACCGCCGGCGGCGGCCTCGACGCCCTCTCGTGGAACGCGCTTGCCGGCATCCCCGCCGGCGGCCAGAACGTGCTGATCGCCTACGTGCTGCTGCTCGTCGGGCTCGCGGCGAAGATCGGCTGGGCGCCCGTCCACAACTGGCTCCCCGACGCCCATTCGGAGGCGCCTGCGCCCGTCTCGGCGCTCCTCTCGGCGGCGCTGCTGCCGACGGTGCTGCTCGTCGCGTGGCGCTCGAGCCGCGCGCTCGCCCCCGCGGTCGGCGCGACGACGGCGCGCTCCGTCCTCGTCGGCTTCGGTCTCGTCTCGCTCGCGGTGGCGGTGCCGTTCCTCTGGCGTCCGTTGCCGTGGAAGCGGCTGCTCGCCTACTCGAGCCTCGAGCACATGGGCGTGCTCGCGCTCGGCGTCGGCTTCGGCGGCCCTCTGGCGCTCGCCGGCGTCGTCGTCCACATCGCGGGGCACGCCGTTGCGAAGGCGCTCGGCTTCTACGCCGCGGTCCCGCTCCTGAGCCACGAGCCGCACGCCGCGGGGCATCCCGCGGGCGGGATCTCGCGAACGCAGCCGGCGCTCGCCGCGACGATGGGTATCTCGCTGGGCGCGCTCTCCGGCCTGCCGCCGTCGCCGCTCTTCGTCAGCGAGGTGCTGATCGTCGCCGGCGGCTTCACGGTCGGACGTCCGTGGGCGGCGGCGGTCGCGGCCGTGCTCCTCTCGCTCGGCTTTCTCGGACTTGCACACGCGCTGCTGGACACGCTCGCCGGCCGGAGCCGCCACGCCTCGCATCGCCGCGACGCCGTCGGGATGCGCGGGGTCACCGTCCTGACCGCGGTCACGGTCGTCGTCCTGCTCGCGCTCACCGCGACCGCGTTCTGGCTGCCCCGGAGCGAGCTCGCCCACACGCTCGCCGCGGAGATCCGATGAGCGCCTACCGGGACGCGATCGAGGCTGCGCTCGACGCGGGTGGACGCGTTGCCGCGCTCTACGCCTCCGCCGGCGCGG
>JBEQUF010000186.1:0-3670 GCA_040349295.1 Actinomycetota bacterium
GTCTACGCGGCCAACGGCGCGGAGCTCGGCGTCATCCCGGCCGAGCGCAACCGCACGCCGTTCTCGCGTGCGCAGATGAGCAAGTGGATCCCGAAGGCGACGGTCGCTATCGAGGACCGCCGCTTCTACGAGCACGGCGGGGTCGACCCCGTCGGCATCCTGCGCGCGGTCGTCGCCGACGTGCGTGCCGGCCACGTCGTCCAGGGTGGCTCGACGATCACGCAGGAGCTCGTCCGCAACCTCTACCTCTCGCGCGAGCGGACGCTCAAGCGCAAGCTCGTCGAGGCGTGCCTCGCGATCAAGCTGTCGCACGAGTGGTCGAAGGACAGGATCCTGACCGCGTATCTGAACCAGGTCTTCTACGGCAACCACTCGTACGGGATCGAAGCGGCCGCCGAGACGTACTTCTCCGAGCGCGCGCGCGACCTCACCCTCGACCAGGCGGCGCTGATCGCGGGGCTGCCGCAGGCGCCGTCGATCTACGACCCGTTCCGGAATCCCGCTGCCGCGCTCGCACGACGCAACGAGGTGCTGCACGCGATGCTCGTCAACGGCGACATCACGTCGACGGAGTACGCGCAGGCGCGTGCCGATCGCGCGCTCCACCTGAAGCCCGGGCATCGGTTCGAGCAGATCAAGGAGCCGTTCTTCTTCGGCTACGTCGAGGACCAGCTGCAGCAGGAGTACGGCTCGAACACCGTGCGCGAGGGCGGGTTGAAGGTCTACACGACGATCGTCCCCGGCCTGCAGCGCGCGGCGAACACGGCGATCAAGCACATCCTTCCGTACTCGACCGATCCCGCCGCCGCGATCGTGTCGATCGATCCGCGCACCGGGGCGATCAAGGCGATGACCGCGATCTCGCCGACGAAGAAGAACAACCAGTACAACTTCGTGACGAGCGCGCAGCGGCAGCCCGGCTCGACCTTCAAGCCGATCACGCTCGCCGCAGCCGTCGAGCGCGGGCTCGACCCGTATCACACCTACTACCTCTCGGCGCCGCTCATCTACAACCCGGACCCGGAAGGCACGTGCGAGAACAAGATTGCGTGGTGCGTGCAGACGTACGAGCACACGTACGCAGGCGTCGAGTCGGTTGCGAGCGCGACGCTGCAGTCCGACAACACGGTCTACGCGCGGCTCGCGCTCGACACGGGGCCGCTGAACATCTTCCGGATGGCGCAGCGGCTCGGCGTGCGGACGTCCCTGAACGACCCGGTGAAGCAGGCCGTGCCGTCGATCACCCTCGGCACGATCGCGGTCACCCCGCTCGAGATGGCGTCCGTCTACGCGACCCTCGCCGCCGGCGGCGTGTACTCGAAGCCGATGGCGATCACGAAGGTCATCCTCCCGAACGGCAAGATCGACACCGACGCAGGCTGGGGGAAGCCGCAGCGCGAGCGCGTCGTCCCGGACTGGGTCGCGTCGACGGTGACGCAGGTGCTCGAGCAGAACATGATCTCGGGCACCGGCACCGGTGCGCACGTCGCGAACCACACCGACGCCGGCAAGACCGGCACGACCGAGAACTACGCCGACGCGTGGTTCTGTGGCTTCACCCCGCACCTCGAGGCGACGGTGTGGATCGGCTATCCGCAGGCCGAGATCCCGATGCTCGACGTGCACGGCTCCGTCGTCTCCGGTCCGACGCTGCCCGCGTCGATCTGGCACGAGTTCATGACGACCGCGATCGGCGATCGACCCGACGTCCCGTTCCCGGCCGCGGAGACGAAGCCGGACTTCGTCTCGTGGCACGGGCAATGGCAGTACGGCGGCGCGTACGGCTACAGCTCGTCGTCCTCGACGACGACCGCGACCGGACAGGCGTCGACCGTCCCGCTCTCCCCCGATCACACGCCGACGACGACGACCGTCGTGCAGACGACGACCGTCGCGCCGCCGCCCGTCACGACGACGGAGCCGCCGCCGCCGACGACCGACGTCCAGACGACGACCCCCTAGGGACTCGTCGTCGTGGTCGGCTGCTCGCCGAAGCCGATCGTCGTCGTCGTGGAGCTCGTGTCCGTCGTCGGCGTCGTGTCGGTGGTCGTCGTCGGCGGCGGCGGGGCGGTCGTCGTCGGGGGCGCGACGGTCGTCGTCGGCTGCGTGGTCGTCGTCTGCTGGTGCGTCGTCGTGGGCGCGGTCGTGCTCGTCGTCGGTGCGGTCGTCGACGTGGCCGGCGCGGTGGTCGTGGGCGCGGTCGAGGTGCCGGGCGAGGTCGTCGAGCGCGTCGAGAGCGAGAGTGACGGGATCGGGACCGTGGCGCCGCCGCCGCTCGACCCGGGGCGGCTGAGCGCGTACGCCGTCGCCCCGCCGGCGACGAGGAGCACGAGCAGGATCGCCGCGATCAGCGGCAGCCGGCTGCGCGGCGGCCCCGCCGGTGGCCCCGCTGACGGCATGGGCGGCGCGGCGCCGGGAAGCACGCGCGTCGGCGCGGGTGCGGCCGGGAGTACCTGTGTCGCCGCGGCGCCGAGGGCCGTGGTCGCCGTCGTGAACGTGCCGCCGAGCGCCGCCACGAGCGCTGCGCCGTCGCGCGGCCGGTCGCGTGGATCCTTCTCGAGCGCGGCGGTGGCGGCGGCCTCGAGCCGCCCCGGCGGGTCGTCGCGCAGGGCGGTGATCGGCGGCGGCGTCTCGTCGCGGTTCATCCGCACGAGCTCCATCGGATCGCTCGACTCGAACGGCAGCCGTCCGGTGAGCATCCGGTAGAGCAGCACGCCGAACGAGTAGACGTCGGAGGCCGGGGACGCGGGCTCGCCGGCCGCCTGCTCCGGCGAGATGTACGCGGCGGTGCCGAGGACCGTCCCGGCTTCGGTGAGCGTCCCCTCGCCGGCGGCCATCCGCGCGATCCCGAAGTCGGCGAGCTTGGCGCGGCCTTCGTCGTCGAAGAGGACGTTCGCCGGCTTCAGGTCCCGGTGGACGACGCCGCGGGTGTGGGCGTGGGCGAGGCCCGCGGCGAGCCCGGCCGCGATCGCGGCGGTCTCGTCGTCGGGCAGCGGCTTGCCGCCGGCGCGGGCGAGCCGGTCCTCGAGCGTCCCGCCCGGCACGTACTCGAGCACCATGTACGGCCTGCCCTCGTCGTAGCCGTAGTCGAAGAGCTGGACGATGTTCGGGTGCGCGAGCGACGCGATCGCGCGCGCCTCCCGGTCGAAGCGGGCCGGGTCGGCGTCCGGGGCGAGCAGCTTGAGCGCGACGCGCCGCCCGAGCTCGCGATCGGTCGCAGACCAGACCTCCGACATGCCGCCGCGTCCGAGACGGCGCTCGAGCTCGTAGCGGCCGGCAACGACGGGGTGTTCGTCCGGCATCGGGCTAGGTTATGCACTCGTCGTGGCGGACTTACTCACGCTCGAGCAGGCACAGGCGCTCGTCCTCGCGAAGACGCGGACGCTCTCGTCGGAGCGTGTCGCCCTTGCCGACGCCGCCGGCCGTGTCACCGCGGCGCCGGTGCTCGCCGCGGTCGCGCTGCCGCCCTTCGCGAGCTCGGCGATGGACGGCTACGCCGTGCGGAGCGTCGACACGCCGGGCCGGCTGCCGATCGTCGAGCGCATCGCCGCCGGCCGGCCCGCGTCGCGTTCGCTCGCGCCCGGCGAGGCGATGGAGATCTCGACCGGCGGCGTCGTGCCGGCTGGAGCCGATGCCGTCATCCCCGTCGAGTACGTTGTCAAGCTTGACA
>JBEQUF010000202.1:0-7288 GCA_040349295.1 Actinomycetota bacterium
GGCGCGACGATCTGGGGCGTCGGCGGCCACGACACGTGGCAGAGCGACGAGATCCCGGGCGACGCGAGCATAGACATCGACTGGTACGTCGAGCGGGCGCGCCAGGCGGAAGCGGCGCGGTTCGACTTCGTCTTCGTGCCGGACAGCCAGTTCGTCAGCCCTGACTCGCCGCCCCATTACCTCAACCGGCTCGAGCCGCTGACGCTTCTCTCGGCGCTGGCGGTCGCAACGACCAACATCGGTCTGATCGGCACGCTCTCGAGCTCCTACGACGCTCCGTTCAGCCTCGCGCGACGCGTCGGCTCGCTCGACCTCATCAGCAAGGGGCGTGCAGGCTGGAACGTCGTCACGAGCGTCGACGCGGGGACGGCTGCGAACTTCGGTCTCGAGGAGCACTACGACTACGCGACGCGTTACGCGCGCGCGCAGGAGCACGTCGAGGTCGTGCGCGGGCTGTGGGACTCGTACGAGGACGACGCCTTCCCGCGCGACAAGGCGTCGGGGGTCTTCTTCGACCGGTCGAAGCAGCACCGGCTCGATCACCGCGGCACGCACTTCTCCGTTGCAGGGCCGCTCAACCTCTCGCGCTCGCGACAGGGACAGCCGGTCGTGTTCCAGGCGGGCGTGTCCGAGGAGGGCCGCACGCTCGGCGCGACCGTGGCCGACGGCATCTTCGCGAACCCGTCGACGCTCGACGAGGCAAAGGCGTTCTACCGTGACATCAAGTCGCGCGCCGCTGCGCTCGGCCGCGATCCGCGGCACGTCGTCATCTGCCCGGCGCTCGGCTTCCAGCTCGGCGCAACCGACGAGGAAGCGGAACGGCTGTACGCCGACAGGGTCGCGGCACGTGACTTCGACAAGATGCTGCGGACGTTCAGCCGGCCGTATGCCTGGCACGACTTCACGCAGTACGACCTCGACGCGCCGTTCCCGGACGTCGTCGCGTACGCGGAGAAGGGCGGACGCACGATCGCCGAGCACCTCGCGCAGGTCGCACGTGAGCGTGCGCTCAGCCTGCGCGAGACCGTCCTCTACAACGAGAGCATCATGCAGCTCGTCTTCGTCGGCTCGCCGAGCACGGTCGCCGACCGGATGGAGCAGTGGCTCGTCGAGGAGGCCGCAGACGGCTTCATCACCGCGATCACCGTCCCGAGCGACTTCGCGCGCTTCGTCGACGAGGTGCTCCCGATCCTTCGGGAGCGCGGCGTCGTCCGGAGCGAGTACGACGCAGAGACGCTGCGCGGCAACCTCGGCCTGCCGGTGCCGGTCAACGTCCACACTGCAGCACGCGTCGCGGGGCCGGTGGCGGCGTGACGGCGCCGCAGCTCTCGACGCACATCCGGACGTTCGCGCCCGAGGAGACCGCCGACTGGGGTGCGGTGCTGGCGGCCGCGCGCCGCTACGACGAGGCGGGCATCGACCGCGTCGTCGTCTCCGACCACGTCGTCTTCGGTGAGCGCCTGGAGGAGTACGGCCGGCCGGAGATCGGCGGCCGTGCGGGCGGCACGCAGCCGACCGGGCCGGACGGCGCCTGGCTCGAGCCGCTGATCGCACTGGCCTTCGTCGCCGCCTCGACGACGCGGATCCGCATCGGCACGAACATCGTCATCGCCGCGCTCCGGCGGCCCGTCGTGCTCGCGAAGCAGGCGGCGACGCTCGACATCCTGTCCGGCGGCCGGCTCGACCTCGGCGTCGGCGTCGGCTGGCAGCGCGAGGAGTACGAGGCGGCGGGGCTCGACTTCGACGGCCGCGGGCGGCTGCTCGAGCACACGCTCGAGGTGTGCCGGACGCTGTGGACCGAGCGGCGGGCGGCCTACGACGCGCCGGAGCTCCGCTTCGAGAAGATCCACATGATGCCGAAGCCGGTTCAGCCCGGCGGCGTGCCGGTCTGGGTGAGCGGGACCGTCCACAAGCCGGTGGTGCGGCGCCTGGCGCGGTTCGGCGCCGGCTGGATCCCGTGGGGCCCGGACGCCGACGACCCGCCGCGCGGGATCGCGCGGATGCGCGAGGCGCTCGACGCCGTCGGCCACGACCACTCGAGGCTCCAGATCGTCGGCCAGGCCGAGATCGTCGAAGGGGCCGACGGGAGGATCGACGTCGACCGCACGCTCGAACCGGTGCCGGAGCTCGTCGAAGCCGGCGTCACCGACGTGCGGCTGCCGCTCGATCCGGAGACGTCGCTCGACGACCTCCGTACGCTCGTCGCCGCGTTCCGCGCGGCGGTCGGCCGGACGGCCGCCGCGGCGTGACCGCCGCCCGCACGCTCTGGCACTCGCTCGACCCGGGCCAGCGGCGATCGCTCGCGGCGATGGGCGCGGCGATCGGCGGGCTGCACGCGGCCGGGCTCACGCTCCTCGTCGTGGTCGCTGGGCCGCACCACGTCGCGCTCGGGATCGGAGTGACCGCGTACGCCCTCGGTCTGCGGCACGCGTTCGACGCCGACCACATCGCAGCGATCGACAACACGACGCGGACCTTGATGCAGAAGGGCACGCGTCCACTCAGCGTCGGCTTCTGGTTCTCGCTCGGCCATTCGACGATCGTCTTCGCGCTCTCGTTCGTGGTCGCGCTGAGCGTCCGGTCGGCCGCGAGCGGCCGATCGACCTTCGAGCACGTTGCGAGCACGCTCGGCACGCTCGTCTCGGGGACGTTCCTCTATGCGATCGCCGCGCTCAACATCGCGGCGCTGGCCGGAATCGTGCGCATGCTCGCCCGGATGCGGCGCGGTGCAGGCGACGCCGCCGAGCTCGATCGGCACCTCGCGCGCCGCGGCCTCATGGCGCGCATCCTCGGCGGGCTGACGAGGCGCGTGGCCCGGCCCGCGCAGATGTACCCGGTCGGGCTGCTCTTCGGCCTCGGCTTCGACACGGCGACCGAGGTCGCGCTGCTCGTGCTCGCGGGCAGCGCCGCCGGGTCGGGGATGCCGTGGCTCGAGGCGTTGAGCCTGCCGATCCTCTTCGCGGCGGGAATGGCCCTGCTCGACACGATCGACGGGGCGTTCATGACGGTCGCGTACGGATGGGCGTTCGTGCAGCCCGGCCGGAAGGTCTTCTACAACCTCACGGTCACCGGCCTCTCGGCAGCGGTCGCGCTCGTGATCGGCTCGATCGAGCTCGGCGGCCTGCTCGCCTCGCGGCTCGGCTGGTCAGGCCCCGTGTGGAGCCGGCTCGAGCACGTCGACCTCAACGTCGTCGGCTTCGGCGTGGTCGCGGTGTTCGCCCTGACCTGGGCGGTCTCGGTCGCCGTCTGGCGGCTCGGCCGGCTCGCGGACGGCTGGAGCTAGGCGCCGGCTGCGAGCGCGAGGCCGCTCCGCCTCGGGTCCGCAGCCAGGCCGGCCCGTCCGATCGCGCTGACGCCGCCGAAGTAGTGGTGCCGGTCCGGCCACCGCCGGACCGTGCGGCCGCGGCGCTCGAGCTCGGCGAGCGCTGCCGGGTCGACGCCCGGCTCGGCGTTGACGACCGCCCCTGCGGGATGGGCCCGCGGCCGGTCGACGGCGGCCTGCACGTCGAGCCCGTCGTCGACGATCCCCGCGAGGACGGCGACGAGGGCCGTGCGGAGCCGCGTCCCGCCGGCCGCACCGATCGCGAGCTCGAGGCCATCGCTGCCGAAGACGAGCGACGGCGCCATCATCGACTGCATCCGGCCGCCGGGCTCGAGCCCGCCTTGCAGGAGGTCGGCCTCGCCGAGCATCGAGTTGAGATGCAGGTCGAGCCCGGGCAGCCAGTCGCCGCTGCCGAGGCCGAGGCTCGTCGTGAGGACGCACGCGTTGCCGTCACGGTCGACGGCGACGAGGTTCGTCGTGTGGGTCTGCTGCGCGTGCGGGACGTCGAGCGCCTCGACGAGCGGGACGAGCCCTGGCGTCGCGAACCGCTGCAGCGTCTGCGGAACGCCGGAGAGGCCGCCGCGGGTGAGGATGCGCCGGCCGCGCCACTCGACCGCGACGGGTTCGCGCCAGACGGCGCGATAGCCCTCGAGATCGCTCCGTGTGAGCCGGCCGCCACGCTCGTCCGACAGCGCCACGAGCGCGCGGCCGATCGTGCCCGTGTAGGCGCCGGCCGCGCCCTCGTCGGCGAGCGACTCGAGCGCGGCGGCGAGCCCGGGCTGGTGCAGCTCCTCGCCGGGCCGGAGGAGCGTGCCGCCGGGCGCGTACATCCGCGCGCCCTCGCGCATCGTCATCACCGGCTCGAGCATCGCGAGGCACGCGACGTGCGCCTCCGGCATTGCGACGCCGTCGCGCGCGAGGCGGAGCGCCGGCCGGACGAGCGCGCGCCACGGCAGGCGTCCGTGCGCGGCATGGAGCTCGCCGAGGAGCGCCGGCACGCCGGGGACGGCGCACGACGCGGCGCCGACGGCGTAGTGGACGACCTCGGCGCCGAACGGCACCTCGAGGTGCGTCAGCTCGCCGCCCTCGCCGGTCGGGACGGTGCAGAAGCCGTCGAGGTTCCGCGCCGTCCTCCCGTCCCAGTGGATCGCGTGGCCGCCGCCGAGGAGGCCGGTCATCACGGTCTCGGCGACGCACGACGCGAGCGACGCGGCGACGGCGGCATCCGCGGCCGAGCCGCCCGCCTCGAGGATCTCGATGCCGGCACGGGCGGTGGCCGGGTGCCCCGCGGCGACGCCTGCGATCACGGCTGCACCTGCGGGAGCGCCGTCCAGCCGATCCGCGCCACGCCCGGCCGCGGGAAGTCGCTGCGCAGCGACATGAGCGGTGCGCCGGGCAGGTAGCGGTAGTGCCGCTCGACGGTGCCGCCGGTGACGGGATCGACCTCGCGCTCGCGGATCCGCTCGCCGGCGACGACCGCCTCGGACGTGTCGAGCGCGTACCGCCCGTCCACGGCTGCAACCGGATTGCTGCAATCCGATTGCACGATCCCGAGGTCGTCGACGACGTGCCGGATGAGCGCGGTGCCCCGCCACGAGTTCGTCAGCACCGCGAGGACGAGGCGCTCGGCCGGAACGAGCAGGAGGAGCGACTGGTAGCCGCCGACGGAGCCCTCGTGGTCGACGATCCCGTCGCGGAGCCAGAAGCCGAGCCCGTACGAGGCGCCGAGCGCGTCTGCGACCGGCTGCTTCAACTCGGGCCAGCGCTCGCAGTGGGCGAGGCCGTACGTGACGAGGTCGCCGACCGTCGACCAGAGGCCGCCGCCGGGGCGGCGCTCGAGCGGGTACGACGGGTCGGCGACGCCGTCCGGCTGGTGCCCGAGCGCCGCACCCGGCGGCGTCTCGAACCCGGTCGAGCGGAGGTCGAGCGGTGCGAGCACGAGCTCGCGGACGGACGCCGAGTAGTCGTCGAACCGCGCGCCGGCCTCCCGGTAGCCGGCGTTCGAGTACGACCAGAGCCCGGCGCACGGCTCGGGCAGGGGCTTCGCCGACTCCGGCCGGTAGCCGGCCGTGTGCGAGAGGAGCGCCCGCGCATGCTCGTCGAGGAGCCCGGCCTCGAGGAGCGCCGTCGCCGTGAACGATTTCGTGAGCGACGCGATCCGAAACGGTGTCTCGGCGGCGCCTGCGACGGATACCGACCCGTCGATCGAGAGCGCGGCGGCGACGGCCGGCACACGCGCGCGCTCCTGGGCCGCCGAGACCGATTTCCGCAGCGAAAACACGGGTCAGCTACCCTACTCGCGACCCAGTCTCGGCTCGTCGTGTCCTTCCTTCACGCGGGCGGGGGCTTGGGAGACCACAATCGAGGAGGCACGACATGGCCCTCACCAAGGAAGCCAAGCAGGACCTGATCAAGAAGCACGGCCGCACCGAGGCGGACACCGGTTCGCCGGAGGTGCAGATCGCGATGCTGACGGAGCGGATCAACCAGCTCACCGAGCATCTGCGCAGCCACAAGCACGACCACTACTCGCGGCGCGGGCTGCTCAAGCTCGTCGGCCGCCGCCGCCGCTTCCTGAACTACCTGCAGAAGCACGATCTCGAGGGCTATCGCGCCCTCATCAAGGAGCTCGGCCTGCGCCGCTAGCTCCGAAGCCAACGGAGGGCGGAGGTTTGAGCGAGCGTCGCGAGCCGGGGCGCTGTCTCAAACTCCCGCCCTCCACCTAGCACAGTGGAGGACAATCGATAATGAGTATCGCGACCGAGCATCGGGCGCAGGTCTCCGTTCACATCGGGAACGACGAGATCTCGTTCGAGACCGGCAAGCTCGCGAAGCAGGCGGACGGCGCCGTCGTCGTCCGCAGCGGCGAGACCATGGTTCTCGCCACCGCAGTCGGGCGCGCCGAGGCGCGCGAGGGTGCCGACTTCTTCCCGCTCACGGTGGACGTCGAGGAGCGGATGTACGCCGCCGGCAAGATCCCGGGCGGCTTCTTCAAGCGCGAGGGCCGCGCCAGCGAGCGCGCCACCCTGACCGCCCGCATGATCGACCGCCCGATCCGGCCGCTCTGGCCGAAGGGCTTCAAGAACGAGGTGCAGGTCATCTGCACCGTCCTGAGCGCGGACATGGTCGTCCCGCACGACATCCTCTGCATCAACGGCGCGAGCGCCGCGCTGATGCTGAGCCCGCTGCCGTTCCTCGGCCCGGTGGGCGCCGTGCGCATCGCCCGCATCGAGGGCGAGCTCGTCGTCAACCCGACGCTCGAGCAGCAGTTCAACGAGACGTCGCTCGACCTGATCGTCGTCGGCACGAAGGACGCGCTGACGATGATCGAGTGCGGCGCCGACGAGGTGCCGGAGGAGACGCTGCTGCAGGCGTTCGAGCTCGCGCACGAGAACATCCGCCGCCTCTGCGAGGCGCAGGAGGAGCTCGCGCGCCAGGCCGGCAAGCCGAAGTGGCTCGACCTCGAGCTCGGCGCCGACGTCGAGCGCGAGCACGGGCACACCGTGTGGGAGGCGATCCAGGCGCACGGGCTGAAGGAGGCCTCGGCGGCCGTCGACGGCCTGCTCGAGCAGCTCGCCCCGCCGCTCTCGATGGACTCGACCGACGAGGACATCACGAAGCGTGTCCAGCTCACGAACGCGCTCGCGGCGCTGCTCGAGAAGCAGCGGACGATCGCGGTCGAGGGCCCGGTGCGCGAGCAGTTCGAGACCGACCTGCGCGCACTCACCGACGCGGAGCAGGACTCGAAGCAGCTGAAGTCCGCCAAGCGGCACCTGCTCTTCGACCACATCGCGGAGCACGTGAACCTCTCGTTCCCGACTGGTACATCCGTGCCGGGTTCGGACGAGCCCGCAACAAAGGACTCGACGACGAAGTCGTACGTGAAGAAGGCATGCGAGTCGATCTACAAGGACCTCGTGCGGAAGAAGATCGCCGTCGATAAGCGGCGTCCGGACGGCCGCGGCA
>JBEQUF010000204.1:0-4728 GCA_040349295.1 Actinomycetota bacterium
CGGCGTCCGTCGCAGCCTCGATCACCCAGTCGACGAGACGCCGTCCGAGCAGCGGGTGCAGGTGCTTCGGCGTCGCGCTCTTCATGCGCGTGCCGAGCCCGGCGGCCATCACGACTGCAGTCACGTTCGTCATGTTCGGAAGGTGGCTGGTTCAGAAAGTGGCTGGGGCGCCAGGATTCGAACCTGGGATCACGGGACCAAAACCCGTTGCCTTACCGCTTGGCCACGCCCCAGGGCATGGCGCAGCTTACCGGCGGCGTTCCCGGAAGAGATAGAAGAGGCCGCCGACCGCGAAGACGACGACGGCGAGGATCAGGAACCACTTGACGAGGACGCCGAGCAGGACGGCGATCAGCGCCAGGAGCTGCGACGCGGCCAGGATCCAGAGCAGCCCGCGCACGATCTGCGACCGGTTGTCCCGGCCCGCGAACCACGCGAAGACGCTGATCACCGCGAGCACGATGACCGTCCACTTCGTGATCCCGTGCGAGAAGAGGACGACGAGCGACTCGACCACCGCGACCCAGAGCGAGGCGCGGACGCGGCGCGCCTCGAGCCACCGCCCGGCGCGGCTCGATCCATGCTCGATCGCGTGCGAGTTGCTCACGTTGCCCTCGCCGTCAACCGTACCACGCTGGTGCCGTGAGCCAGGTGCGGCCGGCCGGCTTCAGCGCCTTCCGTGCAGCGTCTGCATGTGCCCTGTGGTGGAAGAGGCCGTAGACGCTCGGCCCCGCCCCGCTGACGTCGGCGTGGAACGCGCCGAGCTCGCGCAGCCGCACGCTGTGCGGCGATTGCGCGAGGTCGTTCGGCGGCAGCCGCGCGAGATCCCGCGGCCGGCGGGCGCCCGCGACCGCGTCGCGGAGCTGCTGCGCGCGCTCCTCCCATCCCGCCGCGCCGTCGCGCTCGTCGAAGGCGCGGTAGACGGCGCCCGTCGACTCCTTCTGCATGTCGTGCGGCAGCAGCAGCACGATCCAGAAGTCCTGCGGGACGTCCACCGGCTCGAGCGTCGTGCCGTCGCCGCTGCCGAGCTGCGGCCCTTCCCGCAGGAAGAACGGCACGTCGGCGCCGAGCCGGGCCGCGAGCTCGTGCAGCGCCGTCGCGTTGAGCGGCTGCTCGAGCTGCGCGTTCGCGAGCCGGAGCGCCGTCGCGGCGTCGGAGCTGCCGCCGCCGATGCCGGCCGCGACCGGCAGCCGCTTCTCGATCCGCACGCCCCAGCGCGGCTCGACGCCGACGCGCTCGGCGAGCGCCTCGAGCGCCCCGCGGACGAGCGTGTCCTCCGCGAACCCGGCGACGCCGAGCTGCGGCGCGGGATCGACGTCGATGCGGTCGGCGAGCGCGATGCGCTGGTACACGGTCAGCACCTCGTGCTTGCCGTCGTCGCGGAGCGGGCCGACGACGAGGCCGAGGTTGATCTTCGCCGGCGCCGACCCTCTCATCCGTGCACCGCCACGTGCAGCCGACGCGTGCGCGGCCCGTCGAACTCGCAGAGGAAGATCGCCTGGTGGTCGCCGAGCGCGGGCCGGCCGTCGAGCAGCGGGATCGTCAGCGAGCTGGCGGTCAGGACGGCGCGGATGTGCGACCACGGGTTCCGGTCTCCCTCGTCGAGGTGCAGCCAGGGCGCCGCTTCGTCGACGAGGCCGTCGAGCGCCGTCTCGACGTCGGCCGCGACGTGTGCCGCGCCGTCGCCGGCGGCTTGCACCGCGACGCCGGCGGTCGTGTGCGGCACGAAGAGCGTCACGACGCCGGTGGCGCCCGCCACCGCCTCGCAGACGCGCGCCGTGACGTCGGCGAGCTGCGTCCGCCGGTCGGTCGCGATCTCGAGGATCACCGCAGCGCCGCCGCGAGCTCGACGAACTGCGCCGGTACGAGCGTCTCCGCGCGCGCGTTCGGCTCGAGCCCGATCGCGGTCAGCGCCTCCGCCGCACGCGCCCGGCTCGCGACGCCGGTCAGCTCGAGCGAGTTCGGCAGCGTCTTGCGACGGTGGGCGAAGGCGGCGGCGACGATCTGCTTCACGCGCGCATAGTCGCCGGGCATCCGGACGCGGCGGAAGGCGACGAGCGCGGAGTCGACGTTCGGCGGCGGCCGGAACACCGTGCGCGAGACCGGATGGAAGCCGGTCCGGTCGGCGACGAGCTGCACGAGCACCGAGACGGCGCCGTACGCCTTCGTGCGCGGCTCGGCGAAGAGACGGTCCGCGACCTCGCGCTGCACCATCACGCACCAGAGGTCGATCTCCGGCAGACCGTCGAGGCTCTCGACGAGCAGCGGAGTCGCGACGTTGTACGGCAGGTTCGCGACGAGCTTCGTCGCGTCGGTGCGCAGGTCGAGCTGCACGGCGTCGCCGAAGCGGACGTCGACGTTCTCGGGCAGGGCGGCAAGACGCGGCGCGAGATCCTCGTCGATCTCGACCGCGTGGACATGGCGCACGCGCGCCGCGAGGTAGCGCGTCAGCACGCCCTCTCCCGGCCCGATCTCGAGGACGACGTCGTCGGGCTGCAGGTCGGCCAGCCTGCCGATGACGCCGAGGATGTTCTCGTCGACCAGGAAGTGCTGGCCGAGCTCCTTCTTCATAGGCCGAAGCACGCGCTCGCGTTGGCGTCGATCTGCCGCGCGAGCTCGTCCGGATCGAGCCGCTGCATCTCCGCGAGCGTCTGCAGCGTGTGGACGACGTACGCCGGCTCGTTCGTCTTGCCGCGCACGGGCTGCGGGGCGAGATACGGCGCGTCGGTCTCGCCGAGGATGCGGTCGCGCGGCACCTGCGCGGCCGCGAGCCGCAGATCGGTCGCGTTCTTGTAGGTGACGTTGCCGGCGAACGAGACGTACCAGCCGTGCTCGAGCGCGTCGGGCAGGAGGTGCGGCGAGCTGAAGCAGTGCAGCACGACGGTGCCGTCGTGCGCGACGAGCCTCGCGCGCGTGTCGTCGTCGGCGGCGCGCGTGTGGATGACGACCGGCTTGCGGATCTCGCGGGCGAGCTCGAGCTGCGCGTCGAAGAGCGCATGCTGGCGGTCGCGCGGCGCGTAGTCGCGGAAGTAGTCGAGCCCGATCTCGCCGACGGCGACCGCCTTCGGATGACCGAGCAGGCGGCGCAGCTCGTCGAGGTCGTTGTCGTCGCCCGCCTGGTGCGGGTGATACCCGACGACCGCCCAGACCTCGTCGAACCGCTCGGCGAGCTCGATCGCGTCGCTCGTCCCTATGGTGAGGATGCGCGTCACGCCGGCCTCGCGCGCACGCTCGACCGCCGCGGCGGCGTCCTCGAGCATGTCGAGGTGCGCGTGGGTGTCGATCACAGCCCGAGGCGGTCGAGCTCTTCCTGCACCGTCTCCGGCGGGAGCTTCTTGAAGAGCGGCCGCGGCTCCTGCAGCGCCTGTCCGGGCGGCAGCTCGCTCGGCGCCCACGTCCCGACCCAGGCGTCGAAGTCGGCGGTCAGCACGGTGTGCCCGTCGTGCTCCTCGTAGACGAGCGGGCCGGCGATCCAGCCCTCGTTGCCGAGCAGCTCGTGCACGGTCTGCGACGTGAAGGGCAGGAACGGCGCGAAGAGCGTCTTCAGCGAGTCGACGCAGCGGAGCGCGACGTAGAGCACCGTCGCGGCCCGCGCCCGGTCGGTCTTCACGAGCGCCCACGGCGCCTGCTCGGCGACGTACTGGTTGACGCGCGTCGACGTGCTCATCACCTCGGCGATCGCGGCACGGAAGCGGCCCTGGTCGATCAGCTCGCCGACGGCCGGGAACGCGGCGGCGACGGCCTCGAGGACGGCCTCGTCCTCGCGCGCGAACGCGCCGGGCTCGGGCACGGCGCCGAAGTTGCGGTGCGCGTTCACGAGCGTGCGGTTGACGAGGTTGCCCCAGTTCGCGAGCAGCTCGTCGTTGTTGCGGCGGACGAACTCCTCCCACGTGAAGTCCGAGTCCTGCGTCTCGGGACCGGCGGCGGTCAGGTAGTAGCGCAGCGGATCGGCGTCGTAGCGCTCGAGCACGTCGCGCACCCAGATCGCGATGTTGCGGCTCGACGACGCCTTCTTCCCCTCCATCGTCACGAACTCGCTCGCGACGACGTTCGTCGGCAGGTGCAGGTCGCCGCGCCCGCCGCCGAGCTCGCCGCCGGCGCCGTAGCCGAGGAGCATCGCCGGCCAGATGACGGTGTGGAAGACGATGTTGTCCTTGCCCATGAAGTAGAAGTGGCGGGCGTCGGGGTTCTGCCACCACTCGCGCCACGCGTCGGGACGCCCGACGTTGTGCGCCCACTCGACGCTCGCCGACAGGTAGCCGATGACGGCGTCGAACCACACGTAGATGCGCTTCGTGTCCTCCGGATACCCGGGCACCGGGACGGGCACGCCCCAGTCGATGTCGCGGGTCATCGCCCGCGGCCGGATCTCCTTGAGGATGTTCTGGCTGAACCGGATCACGTTCGGCCGCCACGTCCCCGACGTCTCCCGCTCGTCCAGCCACTCGGTCAGCGCGTCGGCCAGCGCCGGCAGGTCGAGGAAGAGATGCGTCGTTTCCCGGAACTCGGGTGTCGAGCCGTCGATGATCGACTTGGGATCGATCAGGTCGACGGGATCGAGCTGGTTGCCGCAGTTGTCGCACTGGTCGCCGCGCGCGTTCGCGAAGCCGCAGATCGGGCACGTGCCTTCGATGTAGCGATCGGGCAGCGTCCTCCCCGTGGTCGGGGAGAACGCGCCCATCGTCTTCTCTTCGATCAGGTAGCCCTTCTCGTGCAGCGTGCGGAAGA
>JBEQUF010000226.1:0-4368 GCA_040349295.1 Actinomycetota bacterium
CCGTCGTCCGTGACGGGTCGTGCGACTCGCTCGCCGACGTCGTCGGCTCGCTGCAGGATCGCGCCTTGCACGAGAAGGTGTTCACGAATCCCGACGCGCTGCACAGCGACGTCGCGGATGCCGTCCTCGTCGGCATAGAGCAGCCCGAAGGCGCGATCCTCGTCGATGCACTCGCCGATCAGCTCGCGGTAACGCGGCTCGAAGATGTGGAGCGGCACGCGCTCGCTCGGCAGCAGCACGATCCCGAGCGGGAAGAGGCCGATCTCCGCCATCGCGCTAAGGGTAGGGACAATCTTGGGGGTCGCCCACGACGCGCCTCCACCTGCCGCCCGACACGATGGGCGGGCGCTGAGCGAGCTGCAACTCGAGTCTCAGCGCCCATACGCCCACCGATGCACGCAGGAGGTTACCGCAGTGATCCACGCAGGAGACACGCTCGTCAACACGGTGACGGGCGAGACGATCACGTTCGTCGAGACGGCCGCCGAGACCGGCGGCGAGTACACGCTGATCGAGGTCGAGGTCGCTCCCGGCGGCGGCGTCCCGATGGCGCACGTCCACCCCTACCAGAGCGAGACGTTCGAGGTCATCTCGGGCGAGCTGACGATGAAGTGCGGGCGCGACACGCTCGTCGCGCGGGCCGGCGACGTCGTCACGGTCGCTCCCGGCCGCGTCCACCGGTTCCGGAACACCTCGGCGTCCGCCGTCCGCTTCCGGTGCACCGTCGCCCCGGCCCGCGACTTCGAGCGCTTCATCGAGACGATGTTCGCGCTGGCCGCCGACGGCAAGCTGAACAAGCGCGGCATGCCGAATCCGCTCCGGCTCGCCGCGATCGCCAACGGCGCGTTCGACGACAGCCGTGCGCCGTACATCCCGGCGTGGCTGCAGAAGGCCGGCCTCGCCGCCGGCGCCCTCGCCGCGAAGGCGTTCGGCTACGGCCCGGTGTACGAGCCGGCCCAGCCGCAGGGCGAGCTCGTCCCCGCCACGGCGTGAATCGCGTAGACGGCCGTGCCGCCACTACGATTGGCGGCATGGCCGTCGACCGTCTCGGGTCGCTCCTGCAGGACGCGTTCCCCGATGCCGAGGAGCTGCACGTCGAGGACCGCACGGGCAGCGGCGACCACTTCCAGGTGATCGTCGCGGCGCCGAGCCTGAACGGGCTCTCGTTGCTCGACCAGCACCGGCGCGTCAACGACGCGCTGGCCGAGCCGCTGCGGGACGGCACCATCCACGAACTGCGAATCAAGACGAGAGGGACTGCGTGAGCGAGCTCAGCGACAAGATCAAGGACGTCATCGAGAACGAGCCGGTTGCGCTCTTCATGAAGGGCACGCCGCAGTTCGTCATGTGCGGCAACTCCGACCGCGCGCTGCGCGCACTGCGCGAGGCGGGCGCCCCGGTGACGGCCGTGAACATCCTTCCCGACCCGGCGATCCGGCAGGAGCTGCAGCAGCTGAGCGGTTGGCCGACGATCCCGCAGATCTTCGTCAACGGCGAGCTCGTCGGCGGCGCCGACATCACCCAGGAGCTCGCGGAGAGCGGCGAGCTGACGAAGATCCTCGAGGAGAAGCTCGGCGCGGAGTATCGCGACGGCGCCGAAGAGCGCGTCGTCGACGTCCTGGCCTAGAGCTGCAAACCGTTTGCGGCAGTGCCGCAAACGGTTTGCGCGTCATGCACGCGCTCTCCCGGCCCAGCGGAAGCCGATCGCCGGGAAGGCGCCGGCGTCGACGAGCGCCTGTTCGAGCGCCTCGCTCGACGGCCCGCCGAGCCAGCGATGGAGGTACGGGACGCGCTCGTAGACGAGCTCGTCGTAGCGGGCGCGCAGCGCCTCGAGCAGCTCGCCGGCGAAGTGGAGATCGGGATGCCGCTCACGCCACACGTCGAGCGAGGGCGGGCCGATCGGCTGGTGGCCGGCCGCGACGAGCATCCGGTGCTGCGCCTCGTACCAGTCCTGCGCCGCGTCGTCGATCAGGTCGCGCCCGAACTCGTCGACGACGAGCAGCGGCGCGAGCGACGCGAGGTGGTCGAGTGACGCGCCGAGCGGCCGCACGTGGTGCAGCACGCGGCCTGCGACGACGGCGTCCCACGTCCCGTCGAGCGACTGGAACTCGGCCGCGACGAACCGGTCGCCGGCCGGCGCGCGCGGATCGACGCCGATCGCGTCGTAGCCGCGCTCGACGAGCACGTCCACGAGGCCGCCCTCGTCGCCGCAGCCGACCTCGAGCACCCGCTGCGGAGGTGGCGGCAACTGCTCGAATACGAACGTGGCGAACGGGGGCACGACGATCAGCCTTGCAGAACTGCGCGACCGGACCGTCCGCGCGCAGGGCTACGCGTCGCGGGTGCGGACCGGCACGGCGGCCGACGTGCTGCGGACGATCCGCCGGCTCGCGTGCGTCCAGCTCGACTCGATCTCGACCGTGGAGCGCAGCCACCGCCTCGCGCTCGGCGCCCGCGTCGGCGCCTACCCCGAGCCAGCGGTCGCGCGGCTGATGCGCGAGGGGAAGATCTTCGAGTACTGGGCCCACGAGGCGTGCCTCGTCCCGATCGAGGACTTCCCGATGCACCGCTGGCGGATGCAGGTCTACGCCGAGTCCCACCCGTGGCGCGGCGACGTCCTCGCCCGCGAACCGGAGCTGACGCGCCACGTCCTCGACGCGCTCGCCGAGCACGGCCCGCTGCCCTCGCGCTTCTTCGAGGGCAAGGGATCGGGCGGGATGTGGAACTGGAAGCCGGCCAAGGTCGTGCTCGAGGCGCTGCACAGCGGGGGCCGCATCGTCATCGCCGGCCGCGAGAACTTCCAGCGGCTCTATGCCCTGCGCGAGGACATCCTGCCGCCCGAGCTCTTCGAGGGGCCGGCGCCGACCCGCGACGAGTACGTCCGCTGGGCGACGCTGCGCGCGGTGGAGGCGCGCGGCGCGCTGACGGAGAAGGCGGTCGCCGAGATGTTCCGCCTGCACGGCGGCCGCGAGGGCATCCGCCCCCACGCCGACCACTGGATCGAGCAGGGGAAGCTGCGGCGCCTCGAGGTCGAGGACGGGAAGGCGCCCGTGCTCGTACCGGCGAGCGAGCCGACAGGCACGTTGCCGCCGGCCGTCCTCCTCTCGCCGTTCGACAACCTGCTCTGGGACCGCGACTCCCTCGAGCGCGTCTTCGGCTTCCGGCACGTGATCGAGGTCTACAAGCGCGAGCAGGAGCGTGTCTACGGCTACTACGTGCTGCCGCTCCTGCGCCGCGACCGGCTCGTCGGCCGCGTCGACCTCAAGCACGACCGCACCGGGCGCGAGCTCCTCGTCAAGGCGTTCCACCCCGAGCCCGGCGTGCGCGGCGACCTGACCGCGACGCTCGACGCCGCGCTGCTGCGGCTGCGCCGCGTGCTCCACCTAGACTCTTGAGCATGGAATTCGAGACCCGGGCGATCCACGAGGGCCAGGAGCCCGATCCCGCCACCGGCGCGATCACGACGCCGATCTACCAGACCTCCACCTACGTGCAGGAGGCGGTCGGCAAGCACAAGGGCTACGACTACTCGCGCGTCGCCAACCCGACGCGGACGGCGCTGCAGGAGGCGCTCGCCTCGCTCGAGGGCGCCGACCACGGGATCGCCTTCGCGTCCGGTCTCGGCGCGACGACGACGCTGATGCACCTCGTCGACCCCGGCCAGCGGGTCGTCCTGATCGCCGACGTCTACGGCGGCGTCTACCGGATGACCTCGCAGGTCTACGAGCCGAAGGGCTACGTCTTCGACTACGTCCCGGCGGAGGAGTTCCCGAACCTGCGCGAGCACCTCGACGAGAACACGCGCATGGTGTGGATCGAGTCGCCGTCGAACCCGCTGCTGAACGTCGTCGACATCCGCGCCGCCGCCGAGGCCGCACACGAGGTCGGCGCGATCGTCGTCGTCGACAACACCTTCGCGACGCCCTATCTGCAGCAGCCGCTCGCACTCGGTGCCGACGTCGTCATCCACTCGGCGACGAAGTACCTCGGCGGGCACAGCGACACGATCCTCGGCTTCGTCGCGACGAACGACCCGACGATCGCCGAGCGTCTCTACTTCCTGCAGAAGTCGCTCGGCGCCGTGCCCGGCCCGTTCGACGCCTGGCTCGTGCTGCGCGGGATCAAGACGCTCGCCGTGCGCATGAAGCAGCACTGCGAGAACGCGATGCAGGTCGCGCTCTGGCTCGAGCGCCACGGCGCGGTCGAGCGCGTCCTCTACCCCGGTCTGCCGTCGCATCCGGGCCACGCGATCGCCGCCCACCAGATGCGCGACTTCGGCGGCATGGTCTCGTTCCTCGCCGAGTCGGAGCAGCAGGCGCACGAACTCGTCGCCCGGACGAAGGTCTTCCAGCTGGCCGAGTCGCTCGG
>JBEQUF010000106.1:0-13727 GCA_040349295.1 Actinomycetota bacterium
CGATCGAGAAGGGCCACGAGCCGCTCAAGCAGAACCCGCTGACGATCCAGACATACGCCTGGTTCGCGCGCCACGTCGACACGATCTCGCGCGACGCGTACCAGCTCGTCATCTGCGACGAGGCGCACACCGCGCTCGGCGAGAAGACCTCGGCGGCGATCCGGTCGATGCCGGAGCCGATCTACATCGGCATGACGGCGACCGAGGAGCTGATCGCGAAGCAGGTCAGCGACGTCTTCCCCGCCTCCGTCGACGACCTGCCGCTGCAGGACGCCGCGCGCCGCGGGCTGATCGCGCCGCTGCGCTGCCTGCGCGTCCCGCCGGTCGCGGCGATCAACTCGGTGCCGATCGTCGGCGGCGACTTCGACCAGGAGATCCTCGCCAAGACACTCGACCACCAGGCGCTGAACCAGGCCGCCGCCTCGCTCTACCGCGACCGCTTCGACAACACGCCGGGCATCGTCTACGCCGCAGGCGTCGAGCACGCCTACAACCTCGCCCAGGAGTTCCGCGCGACGGGCATCAAGGCCGAGGCGGTCAGCGGCCGCACGCCGCCCGTCAAGCTCGCCGAGACGCTCGCGGCGTACGAGCGCGGCGAGATCAACGTGCTGATCAACGCCCAGCTGCTCGCCGAGGGCTGGAACTCGCCGCGCGCCACGGTCTGCATGCACCTCGCGCCGACGGCGTCGAAGCGCGTCTACCAGCAGCGCATCGGGCGCATCATGCGCCTGCACCCGCGCAAGGAGGCGGGCATCGTCGTCGACTTCGTCCCGAAGGGCGCGACGCACAACGAGCGCGTCGTCTCGCTGCACTCGCTGCTCGACGCGGACTTCTACCGCGAGGGCGCGCGTGTCACCCCCGCTCCGCGCCGCCGCTCGCAGCGCCGGGCGCGCCGCCGCCTGACGCCGGCGCCGTGGCTCGTCCCGGTGACGCCGGACGTCCGCCGCCGCATCGCCGTCATCCAGCGCGAATGGCAGCGCGTCGACCCGCGCTTCCTCGACGACGACGAGCAGAAGTACTGGGCGACGATCGCCGGCCGCCAGATCCGCTTCGACGAGCGCTCGTCGTTCGTGCAGAAGCTGACCGAGGGCCGCGCGTCGAAGGGCGCGATGGAGACGTTCCTCTCCACCGCCGCCGCCGAGAACCCGAACCGCCGGCTGCGCATGATGGCGCTGCAGGACCGCGTGTCGATGCGCGTCGAGCGCGCCGACTTCGACGACCTCGTCACGCTCGTGACCCAGGCCCCGACGTGGGAGAAGGAGCGGCTGCACGGCATCCGCGTCCTCCTGCGCGCGATCGCGGAGGGCAAGCCGGATGCGCCCGATCAGATCCTCGCCCGCTGGACGTGGCGGCTCGCCCGCGCGACGCGCAAGGTGCAGGACCGCCGCGCGTCGTCCGAGTTCCCCGAGGCGAAGCGGCTGCTCGGCGCGCTCGCGAACTCGCGCGGCCACCGCCACGAGGAGAATGCGGCGAAGCTCGTGAAGATGGCGAAGGAGCAGCCGCTGCAGGTCGGGGCGGCGCTGCTCGCGTCGGCCGAGGGCTACACGCCGCGCGCGACGAAGATGCTCGAGGACGCGCGCGAGGAGCTCGGGGCGATCCAGGAGGTCGCGCTGGCGCTGAGCGAGAACCTGCCCGCGCCGAAGGCGCAGCCGTCGCGCAACCGCCGCCGGCGGCGCCGCAAGAAGAAGCCGGCCGAGGGCGCCGTTGCGACCGAGGCGACGGAGACGACGGACGCGCCCGCCGACGGCGAGGGCGCCGCCGCGCCGGCGAAGCCGAAGCGGCGCCGGCGTCCGCGCAAGCCGGCCTCAGACGGTGCCGGCGATGGGGCGGCGGAGCGCGGCGAGCAGGGCGTAGTCGAGCATGACGGCGGCGGCAAGAGCGACGCCCCAGCCCCCGCCGACCGCGAGCGCGCCGCCGAGCAGCACGACGAGGCGTAGGCCGAACGTCGGCCAGGTGCCGAGGTCGAACCGGCGCTTCGGCGAGCAGAACGTCGCCCAGACCATCGCCACCGCGAGCGGCATCGCGATCGCGAGCGCGACACCGCCCACGTCGTAGCCCCACACGGCGTACGCCGCGAGCGCTGCGAGCTCGGCGAGAAATGCGACTGTGTCGGCGGCGACACGCATCGGCGGACATTCTCCACCATCGTGCGGCCGGTGTCGAAGGGGGCGACGCCTACGACGCGGGCCCGTCAGGGCCGTCGTCGCGCTCTTCCTGCTCGTCGCGCTCGCGGAGGAAGCGCGTCAGCTCCGCGGCGAGCGAGTCGCCGGACGGAAGGTCGTCCTCGGCGCTCAGCATGTCGACGCGGCGCTCGAGCTCCTCGACGTACGCCGCGGTGTCGGCGTCGGTCGACACGGCTTCGCTCACCTGCTCGCTGTACTCGTCCGCCGCGGTCTCGAGATCGTCGGTGTCGACGTCGATCTCGAGCAGCTCGCCGAAGCGGTTGACGAGCGCGAGCGCGGCACGCGGCGACGGCGCGAGCGAGACGTAGTGCGGGACGGCCGCCCAGAGCGAGAGCGACGGGATGCTCGCGTTGCGTGCGGCGTCGAGCAGCACGCCGACGATGCCCGTCGGCCCTTCGTACCGCGACGGCTCGAGGCCGAGCTCCTCGACCATGCGCTCGTCGGTCGCGGCCGCAGTGACCGGCGACGGCCGCGTGTGCGGGACGTCGGCGAGCAGCGAGCCGAACGTGACGACGCGATCGACGCCGAGGTCCTGCGCGAGCCCGAGCACGAGCCCGGCGTACGTCCGCCACCGCAGGTTCGGCTCGGTGCCGATGAGGATGATCGCGTCGCGCCGCGTGCCGGGCAGCGTCGCGTGGAAGAAGCCGTTCTCGGGCCACTCGAGCTTGCGCGTCAGCCCGTCCTCGAGCGCCACCATCGGCCGCGTCGCCTGGAAGTCGTAGAATTCCTCGGGGTCGATCTCCGCGAAGCGGTCGGCGTCCCACGCCTTCGCGAGATAGCCCGCGGCGAGCGTGGCGCCCTGGCCGCCGTCGTTCCACCCGCGGAACGCGGCGACGAGCACGGGGTCGCGCAGCTGCGGCCGGTAGGAGACGTTCAGCTCCGTCATCTCGTCAGTCTAGTTCGCGGCCGGTCGCCAGACGCGGGCGACCACCCCGACCGTCCACGCGAAGAGCGTCGCTGCGAGCGCGACGTGGATCAGCACCACCCACCAGGGAATCGTCCCGTACTCGCGGTACTGGAACTCGCCGACGACCATCTGCCCGGCGAGGATCGCGATCAGCCCGGCACAGCCGCGGACGAGCCAGCCGAAGCGATTCCGCCACGCCCACAGCAGCATGACGAGGAAGAGGACGCCGAAGATCGCGACCGCCTTCACGTGCAGCGCGACCGAGGGCGTGAAGCGGCCGATCCGCTCGACGTACTGGTCGCCGCTCGAGCCGGGGAACTTGCCCGCGGCGGTCGCGAGCGTCCCGGTGACGACGAGGAACGTGACCGAGGCGAGGAGCAGCACGGCGAGCTGCCGTGCACGCACCGGCAGCGCGGCGCCGGCGCCGGGCGCGGCGACGAGCACCGCGAGCCCGAGCACGAAGAGCGACAGCAGCAGATGGCTGATCACGAGATACGGGTTGAGGTCGTAGTGGATCGTGATCGCGCCGAGCGGCGCCTGCGCGAGCGTCCCGGCGAAGACCGCCCAGGACAGTGCGCGGGCACGGCGCGCGAGGATCGATCCGACCGCGAGCGCGAGCGTCACGAAGACGGTGAACGCCGCGACGACGCGGTTGCCGAACTCGACGTCCGAGTGGAAGCCTCTCGGGCTGAACCGGTGCGGCGTGCAGCCCGGCCAGTGGTGGCAGCCGAGACCGGAGCCCGTCAGGCGCACGGTCGCGCCCGTGGCGACGATCGCGATCAGCATCAGGACGGTGAGCCACGCCAGCCACCGGAACGCCGTGGCAGAGAGCTCCAGTCGGCGCGCGAGCGGGGTGACGGCCGTGCTCACGCGGACACGGTAGCCGCGACGCCGCCGCCCGTCTCGACGCGGCCGATCCGCTCGAGGAAGAGGCCGCGCGCCGCGAACTCCGCCTGCAGCGAGAGGCTCTTCTCGACCGGCAGGGCGACGAGCAGGCCGCCCGCCGTCTGCGCGTCGTAGCCGAGCGCGAGCCACTCCTCGGCGACACCGTCCGCCTCGACGGGCGCGAACTCCCGGTTGCGCCGGTCGCCGCCGGTGCGGACGCCGGCGCGGGCGTGAGCGAGCGCGTCGCCGAGGACGGGGATCCGCTCGACGACGATCCGCACACCGCTCCGCTCGGCCATCTCGTGCGCGTGCCCGAAGAGGCCGAAGCCGGTGACGTCGGTCACCGCGTGCGGCTCGAACGGCCGCAGCGCGTCGGCGGCGTCCTTGTTCAGCGTCGTCATCCAGCGCACCGCCTCGCCCGCGTCGCCCTTGCCCGCGAGCACGAGGCCGGTGCCGACCGGCTTCGTCAGGAAGAGCGCGTCGCCGGGCTGCGCGGTGCTCTTCGCCCAGATCCCGTCCGGGTGGATCGTGCCGACGACGGCGAGCCCGTACTTCGGCTCGTCGTCGCGGATCGTGTGCCCGCCGGCGAGGATCGCGCCTGCCGCGCGCACCTGCTCGTCGGCGGCACGGAAGACGGCAGCGAGGACGTCCGTCGGCAGCTCCTCCGGGAACGCGGCGATCGAGAGCGCAAGGAGCGGCGAGCCGCCCATCGCGAAGACGTCGTTGAGGGCGTTCGTCGCCGCGATCGAGCCGAACGTCGCCGGGTCGTCGACGAGCGGCGGGAAGAAGTCGAGCGTGAAGACGATCGCCCGCTCGTCGTCGAGCTTGTAGACGGCCGCGTCGTCGGCCGGTGCGAGCCCGACGAGCAGGTTCTCCGCCTCGACCGGCACGAAGCCGGCGAGCAGCTCCTGGAGCCTCGAGGCCGAGTACTTCGCCGCGCAGCCGCCGCCGACCGAGAGGGACGTGAGCGCCGTCATCCCCGAAAGAGTACGAAGACGGCGGCGTCCTCTGACACCGCCGCCTTCTCAGGGGAGAGTGAGGGAACCGCGGACGGCGCCCTCGACGGGCGATGTTCTGCCTTCGCGGGCGGTCACCTTCTTGATAGAGAACGCACATGGCGGATCGCGCAGCACTCGTGACGGGCGGGTCGTCGGGCATCGGGCTCGCGATCGCCCGCATGCTCCGGGACGAGGGGTTCGACCTGACGCTCGCCTCCAGACGGCCCGAGAAGGTGCAGGCGGCCGCCGACGAGCTCGGCGCATTCGCGGTCGCCGCGGACGTCGGCGACCCGGACGCCTGCGCACGGCTCGTCGACGAGCACCGCGAGCGGTACGGCCGCCTCGACGTCCTCGTCAACTCGGCCGGCATCGGCATCGCCGGCACCGTCGAGCAGCTGCCGCTGAAGCACTTCGACCTGCAGGTCGGCGTGAACCTGCGCGGCCTCTTCTACGTCACGCAGGCGGCGATCCCGCTGCTGCGCGAGACGCACGGTCTCGTCGTCAACCTCGCCTCGATCGCCGGCACGCTGCCGACGCCAGGTCTGTCGACGTACGGCGCGACGAAGGCGGCGGTGATCGCGCTGACGAAGTCGCTCAACGAGGAGCTCGACGGCGACGGCGTGCGTGCGATCGCGATCTGCCCGGGGTTCGTCGACACGCCGATGGCCGAGTGGAGCGGGCTCGCCGGCGACGAGATGATCCAGCCCGAGGATTGCGCCGAGGTCGTGCGCATGTGCCTGCGCCTCTCGCCGCACGCGCGGGTGCCGCAGGTCGTGATCGAGCGCGCCGGCTCGCGCAACGGCGACGTCCCGCTCAGCGGCGCGTAACGCGGTACCGCACGTGGAGCGCGTGCGGGGTCTCGATCCGCTCGAGCTCCTCCGCATGCCGCACGGTCGGGAACGGCGTACCCGCGTGCAGCGCGACCGGCGCCGTATGGAGCTGCAGCTCGTCGAGCCGGCCGAGCTCGAGCACCTGCCGGATCACCTCGCCGCCGCCCGCGATCTGGACGTCACGTCCTGCCGCAGCCGCGGTCGCGAGGTCGAGCGCCGCCTCGACGCCGCCGGTGACGAAGTGGAACGTCGTCGCGCCGAGCACGAGCGGCTCGCGCTCGTGGTGGGTGACCACGAAGACCGGCTTGCCGAACGGCGGCTCGTCGCCCCACCAGCCGTTTGCGTTCGGGTCGTCCTCCCAGCTGCCGCTGCCGCCGCTGAACATCTTCCGGCCCATGACGTACGCGCCGGTCCGCTCGGCGATCTCGTCGACCCACGCCGCCTCGGGGCCTTCCTCGCCGCCGTCGAGGCCGTGGTGCTCACGCCACGCGCGCAGGCGGAACGCCCACTCGTGGAGCTGCATGCCGCCGCGGCCGAGCGGCTCGTCGAGCGACGGCTCGGGACCTGCCATGTAGCCGTCGGTGGACACGGATGTCTGCGCGTAGATGGTCATGTGCTGGGGACCCGGCTCGCCGCCGATTCTCATCGGCGGCGAGCCCGCGTGTCGACTACGGATACGCGTTGACGTCGACGGGGACGTCCGGGTTCGCGGCCGTCGACGAGCCGCCGACGCCGTCGATCACCGACAGGATCCCGCCGCGGCCGTTCGTCGCGTCGAGGAACACGGTGAGGACGTCGCCGAACTGCACCCCGGGCGCCGTCGGCGCCTGGAAGGCCTGTGAGGCATAGATGTCGACGCCCTGGTCGAAGAACGAGTAGCTCCCCATGCCGTAGCCGTGGAAGCTCCGCACGCCCGGCGCGACGAGGAACGCCGCGTAGCCCTTCGTCGTCGGGCTCGAGCTCCATGCAGCCTGCGACGGGACGTCGTACGGCATCTCGTTCTGGAAGAAGACGTCGGTGCCGTTCTCCCCGTTCCAGACCACTTCGAACTTCTGGTAGTGCTCGACGAAGAGGCCGTACGCGGAGACGTTGTCGCCGTTGACGACCACGCCGGTGTCCGCGGTGTTCGACGTCCACCCGACGCCGTTGCCGTGGTCGGCGCGCCACGCCCACACGTCGTCGAGGATCGCGTTGTCGGCATTCACGACGAGGCTCGTCGTGGCGCGGCCCGGCGTCGCTCCGCCGATGCGGAAGAAGGCGTCGGAGAGCACCGTCGGGTCGTTCGCGTCATGGGTGCCGCCGGCGTTGCGGCCTCCGATCTGCATCAGCACCTGCGAGTTCACCGGCCCGGCGTCCACGGTCAGGCCCGAGATCTTGATGCCGGGAACGCTCGCCGTCTCGAGGACCGCGTTCCCGCGCGTCGGCACGAGCGTCGCGAGACCGAGCCCGAGCACGATCTGGTTCGGATAGAGCACCGTGATCGGCGCGGCGAGGTGGTAGACGCCCGGCGTCAGGATCAGGTTCCGGCCGAGCGCGAGCTCGAGGTCGATCACGAGCACCGACGTCGACGGATCGGCGACGAAGACCCGGTTGTACGGGATCGTCGTCCCGACGGCGTACGACGGGCCGCTCGAGGCGTGCCGGACGGCCGGTACGACGATCCCGCCGTCGGTCAGGTACGGCGGCTCCTCCGAGACCGGCGTCGCCGGGACGTTCGTGTACTGGTTCGTCCCGGGGCCGAACGCCGTGGCCGGCGCGCCGGTGTCGCCGAGGAAGACCTGGTTCCACACGCCGTTCGACCATTGCGGGACGGCGCTGTTCCGCGCGAAGTACTGCTGCTGTCCGCAGTTGCAGACGAAGCCGTTCAGCTCGTCGTTCGCGAAGAAGCCGCCGCTGACGAAGCCCTGGTTGCAGTAGTCCTGCAGGAAGAGCGTCCCGTTGACGATCACGCTCCGCACCGGGGCGGCCTGCGAGACCGCGAACAGGTCGTTCGAGTTGTCGCAGCCGGGATCCTCGCCGGTCGGCGGGTTCGGCGGCGCGGTCGGCAGGTCGACGTTCAGCGTCAGGTTCGACAGCGAGCGCCAGAAGTTCGTCAGCCCCTCACACGGACCGCCGCTGCACTGGTTGAAGACATCGACGGCGCCGTTGATGACGACGTCGTTCGGCGTCGTGCCGAGGCCGGCGACCTGCGTGTAGTAGCCGAGCTGGAAGGCGAGCGGATTCGCGGCCGAGCCGTACGTGCCGGGCTCGAAGAACACGGTGTAGCGCTGCGTCCCGAACTCGTTGTGCACCTGTTGGGTCGCGATCGAGTCGAGCGTCCCCTGGATCGCCGACTGCGGCATCGACGGATTGAGGACGACGACGTTCGGCCCGAGGCTCGGAACCGCTGCGGCTGCCCGGCCGGTCCCGACGAGCGCGGCGGCGGCCAGCGCAAGCAGGAGCAGTGCTTTCATTGCGGCGTACCCCCTTGGATTGAAGGCAGAGCGCTTCCAACGACGCCGCAGCCGCCGGACCATAACGAGCCGCCCGGCGAAATGTGGGGTCCGAAGCGACGTGTCCGGCAACCAGGTTGCTGGACATGTCCGCGGGACAGCTAGAGCTCGCCCGGCGTGCGGATGATCTTCCAGACCATGTAGAGCCCGAGGGCGCACGCGAGGGCGAAGCCGGCGATGCCGACCCACTCGAAGCGGTGGACGCGCACGATGATCGCCGACGCGAGCAGCAGCGCCGCGACGATGATCGCCGCGCCCATGCGGTTTGCGATCGAGCGCAGCTGCCGCTCGAGCTCGCCGAGGCCCGTCGGCTGCACGCCGATCTTCAGCCCGCCCTGCTCGAGCTCCGTCAGCACATGAGCGAGCCGGCGCGGGAGCCGGGTGAGCGGGTCGAGCTGCGTGTAGAGGTACGCGAAGAAGCGGCTCGGCTCGAGCCGCCGCTCGGCCTCGAGCGTCATCACCTCCATCGCCTCCGTCTCGACCAGTCCGATCGGGTCGAGCTCTGGGTCGAGCACGCGGGCGATCGAGTCGGCCTGCGCAAGCGTCTTGCCGACGAGCGCGAACGAGGTCGGGAGCGCGATCGAGTGCTCGAGCGCGATGCGCTGCAGGTCGGCGAGCGACTCGCCGGCCCGGATCCCCGACAGCGGGCGCCAGTGGAAGCGCGGCAGCTTGCGCCGCACGTCGTGCACGAACCCCGCCTGGTCGGACTGCTGCGTCGTCAGCGACAGCGACAGGATGAGGTCGGCGACGTCGTCGGCGCGGTTCTGCGACAGCGCCAGCAGGAGCAGCGAGAGCCCCCGGCGCGTGTCGTCGTCGAGCCGGCCGAGCAGCCCGAAGTCGAGCAGCGCGAGCCGGCCGTCGGTCGTCAGCAGCACGTTCCCCGAGTGCGGGTCGGCGTGGAAGACGCCTTCGACGACGACCTGTCGCACGTAGGCGCTGAAGAACTGGCGCGCCAGCTCGCGTGCCAGGTCGGGTGCGAGCGCATGCTCGAGCGTCACCTTCGCCCCGTCGATCCACTCGAGCACGAGCACGCGCTCGGTGACGTACGGGCGGACCACCTGCGGCACGACGATCAGGTCGTAGTCGCCGACGAGGCCGGCGACCAGCTCGGTGTTCGAGGCCTCCTCGACGAAGTCGAGCTCGCCCCGAAGGTGCACCTCGAGCTCGTCGGCGAGCGCCTCGATCTGGAGGAGCTGCGCGGTCTCCGAGTGGCCCGCGAGGAAGCGCGCCGTCGCGCGCAGCACCGCGAGGTCGAGCTCGATCTGCTCGACGATCCCCGGCCGCCGCACCTTGACGACGACCTGGCGGCCGCTCGTCAGCAGCGCGCGATGCGTCTGCGCGATCGAGGCGGTCGCGAGCGGCTCGGGATCGATCATCGCGAAGACGTCGTCGCCGAGGTCGGCGCGGATCGTCGCGTCGACGTCGACGAACGGCACCGGCTCGACCTGGTCGACGAGGTGCGAGAGCTCGTCGATGTAGACGTCGGGCAGCAGGTCGGGCCGCGACGAGAGCAGCTGGCCGAGCTTGATGTAGGTCGTGCCGAGCTCCTCGAGGCCGGCACGGAAGCGTCGCGCCCCCTCGCGGGTCGCCTCGCGGTTGCCGCGGACGCCGATCTCCGCCAGGACGCGGCGGATGCCGGTACGGCGGGCGACCCGGGTGACGGTCAGCGCACGGCGCGTTCGGTCCAGGCGGACGCCCACGTCGCACTCCATCTCCGCGTTGGCCGCCCAGGAAACTGGTCCTGGGCGGCCCCGTCATCGTCACGGGACCGCTTCGAGCGGTCGTCGCGCCCGTTCCCCGGGGTCGCCTCCGTCTGAAGGGCGACGGCGGCGGGACGACGCAAAGCCGTCCCGCCTCAGTCGATCCAACCGCCGTCGTTCATCCCGAAGGGCTTGAGCACGATGTGCAGGAAGCCGCCCGCATAGAACGCGAGAAGTGCGGCGAACACGAGCAGATACATCAGCCGCGCTTTCGTCATATTCGTCACCTCCCTCTCTTGACTTCGCCTAGAACCGGACGTCCTGGAGTGCCTCTGCCGCAGTCCGGTAGAGGTGTGCGGAAAGCTTGTCGTCGCCGCGCCGCGCAGCGAGGTCGCCGCGCGCGACCCACGCGGCCGCGCGATGGCTCGCCGAGCCGAGCTGGTCGAACGCCGACTCGGCAGCGGCGAACGCCGCCTCCGCCGCGTCGAGCTTGTCCTGCTCGAGCAGCGCGCGGCCGAGCACCAGCTGCGCGTTGCCGATCTCGTCGAGATAGTCCTCGTGCCCCTTCAGCAGCTCGAGCGCATGCCCCGCCTGCTCGGCCGCCTTCTCGACGTCGCCGGTGCGCAGGTTGATCTGCGCCAGCGAGGACACGGCCTGCGCCGCATCCTGGTCGAGCCCGTTGTCGAGCGCGATCGCGAACGCCTGCTTCAGCAGCTCGACGGCCTCGTCGGTCTTGCCGAGCAGGAAGTTCAGGCCGCCGAGGTTGTTCGTCAGCCGCCCGAGCTGGATGCGATCCTCCAGCTCCTCGTAGGCGGTGCGGGCCTTCTCGGCGTACGAGCGCGCGAGCACCCAGTGGCCCTCGCGGTCGGCGACGAGCGAGGCCTGGAAGTAGGCGGCGCCGATGACGCGCGGATCGTCCGCGTCCTCGGCGAGCTGCAGCGCGCGCTCGATGTCCTCGCGCGCCGCCTCGTAGTCGCGCATCCGCCGCCAGCAGCGGGAGCGCCAGGAGAGCACGTTCGAGCGCAGCGAGTCGGACGGCATGCCGGAGCGCTCCGCGAGCGCCAGGGCCTCGTTCAGCAGGCCGAGCGCGGTCTGCACGCTGTTCAGCTGGTAGCGGCAGACGCCGAGCGCGTAGAAGACCTCTGCGCGCTCGAGGTCGGAGAACTGCCCGCCCTCGACGATCGCGCGTGCCTCGTTCAGCAGCTCGAGCGCGTCGCGCGTCGCGCCGAGGCGCATGCGCGTCTTGCCGGCGCCGGTGAGCGCACGCACCGCGAGCTCGGGGACACCCATCGCCCGGGCCTGCGGGACGAGCGCTTCGTACTCCGCGATCGCCTCGTCGTTGCGCGCGCCGCTGAACAGCGCCTCGGCGCGTGCGAGCGCGCCTTCGAGGCGGCCGCGCTCGTCGGTCGCGACGCCGTTCGCGAGGAACCCGGCGTCGACGCCGAGCCGCGTCGCGAGCCATTCGATCGTCTCCGACGTCGGGCGCGTCTTCCCGCGCTCGATCTGCGAGACGTATTCCTTGGAGAAGCGCTCGCCGGCCAGCTCGCTCTGCGTGAGCCCGGCGGCGACGCGCAACTGGCGCAGGCGTTCGCCGAGGCGGAGGCCCGAAGCGGCGGAGCGGCGAGTGGCGGCGATATCGGGTGTCATGCGGCTAGTGAACTACGTGCTTCACCAAAGAGCAAGGTGTCTCTTTCGGCATCCCCCCGAAGGGGCATGTTTCAAAGGATAAATCGGTGAAGCAGCCGGTCGTGCAAATCACTTGACCGAGGCACTTGACTGATCCGGACACCGCTCCTATAGTGAGGCCACCTTGCAACCAGGCCGGACGCCAGGCTCGGGTTTGCAGGGGGTGCGCCGGCACATCCGGTGACGGGCAGGAGGCGCGGCTGGGCCGCAGAGCCGAGCTTCCGAAGCCCGCACAGGATCGGCGAACCTCTCGAAGAGGCCCCCGGAGCCGCAGCCGGGGGCCTCTTCGCTATTGCGGGAGCTCGCGGGTGCTTCGCACCCGCGAGCCGGCTGGAGATGCTGCGCGTTCAGGCTCGTTGGGCTCAAGCCCGGCCAATGGCGCGTCGTCGGCAGGGGCTGCGACGACGCTCTCCAGGGCGCGCTCGCTACGCGCCGCGTAGCTCACGCTCGGCCGGATGCGCGTGTCGAAACTCGTCGAGCCCCGCGCCGGCGGAGCGAGCGAGCCTAGACGCCTTCGGCCGGGACGGGCGCCGCGCGGCGCCGCGTCGCGTGCACCGTCGTCAGCGCGACGATCGAGCCGGCGAAGGCGATGCAGGCGCTCGCGACGAGCGCGGCGTGCAGCCCGTTGACGAAGCTCTGCGCCTGCACGGCCCGTGGCGCGCTCGACGCCGCGGCGTACGAGGCGAGGATCGCGCCCATCAGCGCGATCCCGAGCGAGCCGCCGACCTGCCGGAACGAGTTGAGGACGCCGGAGCCGACGCCCGCCTTGTCGATCGGCACCGACTGCATCGCCGCCGAGGTCATCGGCGACATCGTGATCGCCATGCCGACGCCGCCGATCACCATCGGCGGCAGCAGCGTCCAGTACGAGCTGTGCAGCCCGATCCGCAGCCAGAAGAGCCCGCCGATCCCGAGCAGGGCCATGCCCGTGCCCATCAGCCAGCGCGAGCCGATCTTGTCCGAGAGGTTGCCGGCCACCGGCGCGATCAACGTGATCAGGACGGTCATCGGCAGGAAGACGGCGCCCGCGCGTGTCGGCGAGTAGCCGAGGATGTTCTGCACGTAGAGCGAGACGAAGAAGAAGACGCCGAACATCCCGAGCGTGACGAGCATCGCGACCGTGTTCGCCCCCGCGAAGGTCGTGTTGCGGAAGAGCGAGAGGTCGAGCATCGGCAGCCGCTGGTGGCGCTCGACAAGGACGAAGGCGGCGAGCAGCACGACCGCGGCGGCGAAGAGGCCGATGATCTCGCCCGACGCCCACCCGTGGCGGTTGCCCTCGATCAGCGCGTAGCAGAGGGCGAGCAGGCCGAGGCCCGAGGTGGCGAGGCCGGGGAAGTCGATCGACTGCTCGGCCGACGTGTCGCGCGACTCGCGGATCACGATCTGCGACACGACGATCCCGGCGATGCCGACGGGGACGTTGACGAAGAAGATCCAGTTCCAGTTGAGGTTGTCGACGATGATCCCGCCGAGCAGCGGGCCGATCGACAGCGCCATCGCGGACACGCCGGCCCAGATGCCGATCGCCCGGCCGCGCTCCTTCGGCTCGAAGGTCGCGGTGATGATCGACAGCGTGGCCGGGTTCATCAGCGCCGAGCCGGCGCCCTGCACGGCGCGCGCCCCGATCAGGAAGCCGGCGTTCGGGGCGAGGCCGCAGGCGAGCGAGGAGCCGGTGAAGATGACGAGCCCGAGGACGAACATGCGGCGGCGGCCGTAGAAGTCGCCGAGCTTGCCGCCGGTGATGAGCAGCGCCGCGAACGAGAGCGCGTAGGCCGTGACGACCCACTCGAGGTTCGACACGGTCATGTGCAGGTCGCGCTCGATCGACGGCAGCGCGACGTTCACGATCGTGTTGTCGAGCATGATCATGAACAGGCCGAACGAGACGGCCGCGAGCGTCCACCACTTGCGGTGCTGCTCGTTGGTGATGCTGGAGAGGATCCTGGCGCGCACGGTTAGTGCGCACTAATCTAGCAAGCCGGGCGCTACTAGAGCTGCATGGTGACGGGCTCGCCGGTTACGTGCACCGGGGCGCCCGTGTTCGCC
>JBEQUF010000242.1:0-4434 GCA_040349295.1 Actinomycetota bacterium
TGTCGGCGCTCCGGAGGTGCGACGAGAGGACGAAGGTCGCGAGCACGATCGGCACGGCGCCGCGCAGGCCGGCCCAGCCGAGCAGCACGCGCTCGCGGCGCGAGAAGGCACGGAGCGGCGCGATCGAGAGCCACACCGCGACCGGACGGGCGACGACGACGAGCGTGGCCGTCAGCCCGATCGCCGCCAGCGCGACGTGCGGAAGCTGCGACGGGAAGACGAGCAGGCCGAGGACGATGAAGAGACCGACCTGCGCGACGTAGGCGACGCCTTCGTGGAACGTCACCAGCTGGGCACGGTACGGCGACGGCGTCGACCCGACCGCGAGACCGACCAGATAGACGGCGAGGAAGCCGCTGCCGTGCGCTGCGTCGGCGGTGCCGAAGGCGAGCGCGGCGGTCGCCACGGAGGCGACGGGAGCGAACGCGGCGATCGACGGTGGGATCCGCGCGAACACCGCCCCCGCGACGATCCCGAGGACGACGCCGACGGCGAGGCCGACGCCGAGCTGGCGCGCGAGCAGCAGCGCGAAGTCGCCGACCCCGTAGTGCGGCCGCTCGATCCAGGCGATCAGCCCGAGCGTGAGCGCGATCGCGACCGGGTCGTTCGCGCCCGACTCGGCCTCGAGCGTCCGCGCGAGCCCGCGCCGCAGCCGCGTGTTGCGGAGGGTCGCGAAGACGGCGGCGGCGTCGGTGGACGCGACGACCGACCCGAGGAGGAGCGCCTCGGCCCACCCCAGCGGGAAGAGCGCGTGTGCGGCGACGCCGGTGATGCCCGCGGTGACGACGACGCCGACCGTGGAGAGCAGCACCGCCGGGGCGGCGACCGCCCGGAGCCGCCGCCACGACGTCGACAGGCCGCCGTCGTAGAGGATCGCCGCCAGCGAGACGACGCCGATCTCCCGAGCGACGGCCGCGTCGTCGAACGCGATCCCGCCCGGCCCGTCCGAGCCGAGGAGCATCCCGATCCCGAGGAAGGCGACGAGCGCCGGGAACCGCGTCTTCGCGGCACCGAACGCGGCCGCGACGCTCGTTGCGAGGATCCCGCCGACGAGCAGCATCGCGACGCCGATGTTCAGATTGGCCCCCACCACGCCGAACCGTATGCGGCAGCGCCCTTACCGGCCCCTTGCGTTCCTCTCAGGCGGCGTTAAGGGAGCGCCGATACCTTGGGCGCCGTCGTGAAACGCGCGCTCTCCATCCTGGCGGGACTCGTCGTCGTCGCGGGCGCCCCGGCCGCCGCGCACGCCGCGACCCCGAAACCGAGCGTCGTCGGGCTGACGGCCTCGGTCAAGCACCTGGACTCCGGCGGCGGCGACGTCGCGGTGCGCGCCCGCGTCAAGGCGGCCCGCACGTGCCTCTTCACGCTCACCCGCGGCTCGACGGTCGCCGTGCGCCGCACGGTTTCCTGCTCGAGCGGCGCCGCGACCGTGACGCTGACCTCCGCCCCGAACCGGCAGAAGACCCCGCTCACGCTCCACTTCTCCGTCCGCGCGACGAGCAAGACCGGCGCCGCGAGCAAGACGCTCGTCATCGTCCAGGACGGCGTGCCGCCGCTGACGGTGGTCGCGCCGGGCCAGCTCTCGTCCGGGATCCAGAACAGCGCGTACTCGACGACCCTGCTCGCCGACGGCGGCATCGAGCCGTACACGTGGTCGCTCACGTCGGGGACGCTCCCGCCCGGGCTGACGCTGAACGCCGACGGGACGATCACGGGCACGCCGACGGCAGCGGCGCAGGCGGCGTTCACGGCGACCGTCACGGACGCGCTCGGCGATACGGCGAGCGCCGACTTCACGCTCACGGTCACGAACCCGACGACGACGGCCGAGCGGAGCTCGAACTGGTCCGGCTACATCGACCGCGGCGGGCCGTTCACGTCGGTCACGGGCACGTTCACCGTCCCGACCGTCACCGCCGACGCCGGCACCGACAACTCGCAGTGGGTCGGCATCGACGGCGACTCGAACCAGGACCTGATCCAGGCGGGCGTCGCCGAGACCGTCTCCGGCTTCTCGGGACGTGTCACCGTGTACGCGTGGTGGGAGATCCTGCCCGCCGCCGAGACACCCGTGACGTTGCCGGTCGCGATGGGCGACCAGGTGACGGTGACGATCACGCAGACCGGCGCCGGCACCTGGACGATCAAGATCGCCGACCTCACGAACGGCAAGAGCTTCACGACGACGCAGTCGTACTCGGGCGAGCTGACCTCGGCCGAATGGGTGCTCGAGGCCCCGACGAGCGGCCGCGGCCAGCAGACGTCGCTCGCCGCCTTCTCGCCGCCCGTCACCTTCACGGGCCTCGGCATCACCGGCACGGTGAACGAGATCGTCTCCGTCCAGATGGTGCAGCGCGGCGTCGCCGTGGCGACGCCCTCGACGATCGACGCGAACGGGTTCACCGTCGCTTATGGCAGCGCCGCACCGCCCGCGCCGTAGCGATTAGCCCTCGTTGCCCGCGGGGACACCGCCGAGGTGACCCGCCGGGAATCGGTGAAGAAGATCGCGTCGCTCTGGGTCGACCTGTTCGACGAGCACGAGCTGCTCACGTCGGCGACCGCGATCGCGATGCAGGCGTTCGTGGCGATGGTCGCGATCGCGCTCCTGGCGATCGCAGTCCTCGGCGAGACCGGGCACGAGAGCGTGTGGACGCACCAGATCGCGCCGCAGATCCAGCCGAAACTCCTCCCCGCCGTCTTTCGCGGCGTGCAGGCGACGGTGCACAAGGTCTTCTCGAGCAGCTCGACCGGCTTGATCGCATTCGCGTCGGTGCTGACGATCTGGGAGGTCTCGGGCGCGGTGCGCGCGTGCATGAGTGCCCTGTCGAAGATCTACGGGACGACCGACGAGCGGCCGTGGTACATCCGCTTCCCGCTCTCGATCGGCATCGCGGCGATCATCACCGTCGCGCTCGTCGGCGCCGCGTTCCTCACGCTCGGGCTCAAGCACGCCGTGCACGGAGGGTGGGGCGTGCCGCTCACGATCGGCCGCTGGATCGGCACGGTCGCGCTCCTGACCGCCGCGTTCGCCGTCCTCGTGCGGTTCGCACCGGCGGAGCCGCGCTCGAAGCTCTTCGCCTCGATGGGCTCGGCGCTCGTCGTCGTCCTCTGGATCGTGCAGTCGCTGCTCTTCGCCTGGTACGTGCGCTCGATCGCGAGCTACACGAGCGCCGTCGGCTCGCTCACCGCCGTGTACCTCTTCACGACGTACGTCTACGTCGGCGCGATCGTGCTGATGGTCGGGATCGAGCTCGACGAGCAGCTGCGCAAGCCGGCGCTGCGGCGCCTCGTCCGAGACGTGCTCTAGCCTCGGCGACGTGCCACACCGTCACGTCTCCGCCTTCGGGGATGACACGTTCGGTCGCGGCTCGGAGAAGGTGGCTCGGTTCTTCGGGACGCCCCGCTACATCATCGGCCAGACGATCATCGTCGTCGTCTGGATCGTGCTGAACGCGGTCGGCGTCGTCTATCACTGGGATCCCTACCCGTTCATCCTGCTGAACCTCGCGTTCTCGACGCAGGCCGCCTATGCGGCGCCGCTGATCCTGCTCGCGCAGACGCGGCAGGCCGACCGGGACAAGATCCACGGCGAGGAGATCGACAGGCGCCATACGCAGCTCGAGGAGATGACGGAGCAGACCACCTCGAAGATCGTCGACCTGCTCCAGTCGAACACGAGCCTGACGCAGCAGGACAGGGATCTCACGGACGAGGTCGCGCGCCTCACGCGCGAGATCCACGCCCTGCTTATGCAGCAGACAGGTCGCTGACGAGCGGCCCGGTGTCGAGCGGCTCGTAGCCGAGGCGTGCGGCGATCTCCTCGCTCGTCGGCTTCGTGCCCTCGCGGAACAGCTCGCGCAGGAAGTCGCCCGTCGCGACAGCGCGCCACCAGTCCTCGCCCACCTCGCGCACGAGGTACGCCCGCAGCTGCGCGGAGCGGATCCACGCCCGCAGGTAGTCCGCCGAGTAGAAGCCGGCGTCCATGTCGGAGAGGTAGTTCCGCTCGTCGTAGCGGATGCCCGTCGCGTCGGTCAGCTTCGTCGCGTAGTCGCGCGGGGACGTGCCGCGCTCGTCGGCGAACGCACCCCAGAAGCCGAGCTCGTACTGGAGCTTCGCCGTGTAGCGCCGGTAGAGGAGCGCCTCGAGGAACGTCGTCACCTCGGCGTTCTCCTCCGCCTGCGCGTCGGAGAGGCCGAAGTACTGCGCGTGCCAGCCCGGCTCGCGCGTGACCGCCTCGAAGATGTACGAGTAGATCTCCGTCAGCGCGTGGTCGCGCGAGATCGCGCGGAACGTGTACGGCAGGCGCGGGTCGACGCCGGCGTAGTGGAGCGCATGCCCCGCCTCGTGCAGGAAGGCCTGGTAGTCGGACAGTCCGCCCTGCGCGCGCGTGATCAGGTGCACGACCTCGGGTGGATTCGACGCGATCACGCAGGC
>JBEQUF010000261.1:0-4107 GCA_040349295.1 Actinomycetota bacterium
GAACACGGAGCCGCCGAACAGCACGTAGTGGATGTGGGCGACGATGAAGTACGTGTCGCTGACGTGGATGTCGATCGGCACGGCGCCGAGCATGACGCCCGAGAGGCCGCCGATCACGAACATCGACAGGAAGCCGAGCGCGAACAGGAACGGCGTGTTGAAGTGCAGCTTCCCGTTCCAGATCGTCGCGAGCCAGCTGAAGATCTTGATGCCGGTCGGGACGGCGATCAGGAGCGTCGTGATCATCATCGGCACCCGCAGCCACGAGGCCATGCCCGAGACGAACATGTGGTGCGCCCAGACGCTGAAGCCGAGGACGACGATCGCCATCAGCGAGAGCGCCATCAGGCGGTAGCCGAAGATCGGTTTCCGTGAGAACACGGATATGACCTCGCTCATGATCCCGAAGCCGGGCAACATCATGATGTAGACCGCCGGGTGCGAGTAGAACCAGAAGATGTGCTGGTACCCGAGGACGTAGCCGCCCTTGCTCGGATCGAAGAACGCGGTGTGCATCACGTGGTCGAACATCGAGAAGAACTGCGAGCCGGCGATGAACGGCGTCGCGATCACGACGAGCAGCGAGGTCGTGAAGTTCGCCCAGACGAGGAGCGGCATCCGCCAGAAGGTCATCCCCGGCGCGCGCATGGTGATGATCGTGACCAGGAAGTTGAGGGCGGTCATGATCGACGAGGCGCCCGCCCACTGCACGGCCTGGTTGAAGAAGACCGCCCCGAGCGGCTGGTGGTCGGAGCAGAGCGGCGCGTAGCCCGTCCACCCGCAGGCGAAGGCGCCGTCGGGGACGAGGAACGAGGCGACCATCATGATCCCGGCGATCGGCAGCAGCCAGAACGACAGCGCGTTCAGGCGCGGGAACGCCATGTCGGCCGCGCCCAGCATCAGCGGCACGGCGAAGTTCGCGAGGCCGGCGAAGGCCGGGATGATGAAGAGGAAGATCATCAGCGACGCGTGGACCGAGAAGAGCCCGTTGAAGGTCTGCGTGTCGACGAACTGCATCCCCGGGCGGGCGAGCTCGGCGCGGACGAGCAGCGCGAGCAGGCCGCCGATCAGGAAGAAGACGATCGTCGTCACGAGGTACTGCATGCCGATCACCTTGTGATCGGTGTTGACCCGGAAGTAGTCCTTCCAGGTGCGGGCGCCGTGGCCCGAATGGTCCTCGGCGCGCGTCGGATGGCCGAGCGCGTAGTACGTCCAGTAGTCGAAGGCGCCGAGGCCGGCAAGGAAGCCCAGGGGGGCCGCGACGAGCAGCGAGACGAGCACGATGTCGTCCGACTTGAGGATCGGATGCCAGCCGCCGCCCCAGCGGGCGAGGACGACGAGCCCGAAGCCGATCGCGCCGAGCAGGCAGAACATCCACGCCGCCCGGATCCATCCCGGCCCGAAGACGTAGCGCCGGAACGGCCCGTGCTGTGCGGGCGACGAGGGCACGTGCTGGTCAGCGGTCGCTGCGGTCACTGGCTCGGTCTCACCCCTTCTTGCTGGACTGGATCAGGTACTGGACGAGCGCGTCGAGCTGGTCCTTGGGCAGGCTCTTGTACGTCTTCGGCATCACGTTGTCGGGAAAGCCGGGCTGCACGTACTTGCTCGGATCGGTCACCGAGTCCGAGATGAAGCTCTCGAGCGGCTGCTTCGCCTGCGCCGCCCACTGCGGCAGCTTGTCGAGGTCGGGGCCGACCTTCCCGGCAGCGCCAGCGGCGGAGAGCGTGTGGCAGGCGCCGCACTGGTTGTTCTTGAACACGGCTGCGCCGGAGGTCTGGGGGTTCGACGACGTGGTGGCCGCCGTCTGGCTCTTCAGCCACTTGGCGAAGGCCGCCTTCGTCATGACGATCGCCGTCGTCCGCATCGTCGCGTGGCCGAGGCCGCAGAGCTCCGTGCAGATGACGTCGAAGGTCCCGACCTTGTCGGGCGTGATGTGGAGCGTCGGGTGGATGCCGGGGACGGTGTCCTGCTTCTGGCTCCACTGCGGCACCCAGAACGAGTGGATGACGTCCTTCGAGGTGAACGTCAGCTCGATCGACTGGTTGACCGGAACGCGCAGGATCCCGGTCGTCAGGTTGTGCGCGTTCGGGTAGCTGAACGACCACGCGAACTGCTGCGCGGTGACGTTGATCGGCATGGTCCCTTTCGGCTGGTGGTCGTCCTTCGCGAGGACGACGGCGCTGACGATGCCGATCGCGGTGACGAGGATGGTCGGGATGATCGTCCAGGCGATCTCGAGGCCGGTGTGGCCGTGGGTCGGCGGTCCGTCGGAGTCGTCGCCGGGCTTCGCGCGGAAGTTGAGGATCGCGTACGTGAGCGCCGCGAAGACGACGGCGAAGACGAAGATGCAGATGCCGACCGTGAACCAGAAGACGAAATGGATCCGGCCGGCCTCCCGCGACGCGGCGTCCGGAAGCCACGGCGGGAAGATGGCGACGATCGTGCCGATCGCCGCGAACAGCAATGTCAGCCCGACGAGGGTCGGGATGGAGCCCCTCCGCATAGCCGCGAGCCTACTCAAAGCCGTAACCGAGATGCGACGTCACCCGTTGATCTGCCTGAGCCCCCCGGTAACAACACGAAGGGAGACGCACCATGGGTCTTGGAGTCGGAATCTTTCTCGCGGCCGTCGGCGCCGTGCTCGCCTTCGCGGTGAACGCGACCGTCTCGGGCGTGAACATCCACACGGTCGGCTGGATCCTGCTGATCGTCGGGATCATCGGGATCGTGCTGTCGATGATCTTCTGGTCGAGCTGGGCCGGCCCCGGCTACTGGGGCGGCACCCGCCGCCGCACGACCTACGTCGACGAAGGCCCGGGCGGCCCGGCGCCGTATTAGGCCGCCGCGTCGGACGAACGAGCAGGGCCTGGCCCCTTCGGGGCCAGGCCCTCGCCTCGACTGCGTGGCCGCTGCTACTGCGCGACCGGCAGCTCGAGCCAGAAGGTCGAGCCGGACCGCCCGTCGGAGTTGACCCCGATGCGGCCGTGCATCCGTTCGACGAGCTCGCGGCAGATGTAGAGCCCGAGCCCCGTGCCGCCGACGCCGCGCGTCATCTGCGGGTCGAGGCGGAAGAACTTCTCGAAGATCCGGCCCTGCTCGTCGGGCGGGATCCCCAGACCCTCGTCCTGCACCCGGAAGCGGATCCGGTTCTGCGTCCGCGTGACGAGGACGTAGACGTGCCCGCCGTCGGGTGAGTACTTGACGGCGTTGTCGACGAGGTTCGTCAGCACCTGGCGGAGCTTGTCCGGGTCGGCGGCGACCTGGGGCAGGCCGGGCTCCGCGTCGACGTCGAGCGAGATCCCCTCCGGCGCGTGCATCTCGAGCGCCCGCACGACCTGCACGGCGATCGACTCGGCGTCGCACGACTCGATCGCGACGCCCATCTGCCCGGCGTCGAGCCGGCTCGCCCAGAGGATGTCGTTGACGATCCGCGCGAGGCGGTCGGCCTCGCCGGAGATGACGCCGAGCAGGCCCGTGCGCTGCGACTCCTCGAGCCGGACGTCGTCGCGCTGGAGCGTCAGCGCCGCGCCGTAGATGGCGGCGAGCGGCGTCCGGAGCTCGTGCGAGACGGTCGAGACGAAGTCCGAGCGGAGCTGCTCCACCCGGCGCTCCTGGGTGACGTCGCGGAAGGCATAGACCGTGCCGCCGGGGAACACGGCCGCCGAGGCGGAGATCCAGCGCTCCTCGTCCTTCACGTTCAGCGGCAGGGTCTCGGCCCGCCGCCCGGGCGCGACCCGGTCGCGGATCGTGTCCCACTCCCGGATCGTCTCGGTGACGTGGCGGCCGACGGCCCGGTCGGCGCGGACGCGGAACGTGCGCGCCGCCGCCGGGTTCCAGAGGCGGACGATCCCGTCGCGGTCGACGAGGAAGACGCCATCGTCGACGAACTGGAGCGCGTCGGCGGCATGGGCGCGCGCCTGCGCCTGCTCGAAGAGGAGGGCGTTGTCGAGCGCGACCGAGGCGCGGCTGCCGAGCTCGACCGCGAGCTCGAGGTCGGACGCGTCGAAGGGGCGCTGCGGCGGCACGCTGCCGAACGTGATCGCGCCGAAGGTGACGCCGCGTGCGCTCAGCGGCACGACGATGCCCGACTCGTTGCCGAGCGCGGCG
>JBEQUF010000299.1:0-5660 GCA_040349295.1 Actinomycetota bacterium
GGCGGCATCGCCGGCAACCTCGTCTCGATGCTCCAGCACGGCCGCAGCGTCCCGAACCCGCTTGTCCTCGGCACCGTCGCCTTCAACGTCGCGGACGTCCTCGTCCTCGCCGGGGTGCCGGTGCTCGTCGTGGCGCTCGCGCGCGTCGCGATCCTGTACCGCCGGACGATCGACCGCCTCATCCCGCCACGCCGCTGGGAGATCGCCCTGCGCCGCCGCCTCGGTCTCTGAGAGTTTTCTGAGAACGGCCGTTCCTTTAATCCGTGCTCACGGATTGCGGGTACTCATGGTGGGATGCTGAAGCTCACCTTCGTCACGGCCCTTGCCGCGCTCACGACGACCGCGGGCGCCTACGCGCACGGCGCGACCACGGCCCCGACCCCGTCGCCGACGAAGGGCGTCGTCCTCGTCGAGACGAACCTCGCGTACGAGAACGCGCAGGCCGCGGGCACCGGCATCGTCCTGACGTCGAACGGCGAGGTGGTGACGAACAACCACGTCATCCGCGGCGCGACCACGATCAACGTCGTCGTCCCGTCGACGCACAAGACCTACACCGCGAGCGTCGTCGGCTACGACATCGGCGACGACGTCGCGCTGCTCAAGCTCAACAATGCGTCGAAGCTCGCGACCGCGACGATCGGCAACTCGGCCAAGGTCGCCTACGGCCAGTTCGCGCGCGCCGTCGGCAACGCCCATGGCGGCGGGAAGCTCGTCATCACCACCGGCAAGATCACCGGCGTCGGCAAGTCGATCACCGTGCAGAACGACGACGGGACGACCGCACAGCTCACCGGGCTCGTGCAGACGAGCGCGAAGCTCGTCCCGGGCGACTCGGGCGGCCCGCTGCTGAACGCCAAGGGCCAGGTGATCGCGATCGACGCCGCCGGCTCGCCGAACTACCAGTTCGAGGCGTCCGACGGCTACGCGATCCCGATCAACAAGGCGATCGCGCTGACGAAGCAGATGCAGGCGGGCAAGGCGTCCGCGCTCGTCCACATCGGCAAGACCGCCTTCCTCGGCGTCTCGGTCGCGCAGAACCAGGCCGGCCAGCTTGCGATCGCGTCACTCGTCCCGGGCGGCGCGGCCGAGGCGGCCGGGCTCGAGCAGGGCGACGTGATCACGGCGGTCGACGGTGCCGCGATCGCCACGCTCGTCGACCTCCGGAACGCGCTCTTCGCGCATCACCCGGGCGACACGATCACCGTCGGCTACGTCGACGGCTTCGGGAACCAGGCGCAGGCGACGATCACGCTCGCCGACGGCCCGCCGCAGTAGCCCGCGTCAGCCTCGGCGCCGCGCGCGCAGATCGAGCCCGGTCACGGGCTCGCCGCACGCCCGGCACGTGTGCTGCAGCTGCACGACCTCGCCGCACGTGTGCACCCAGTCGACGGCGTTGACCTGCTCCGTCCAGCGCTCGCCCCACTGCGAGAGCGCGAGCAGGACGGGGCGGAGCTCGTCGCCCGAGGCGGTCAGGTGGTACGAGTGGCGGAGCGGCTTCTCCTGGTACGGCCGCCGCTCGACGACGCCGGCGTCCTCGAGCCGGCGCAGCCGCGACGCGAGGATGTCCCGCGGCGCGCCCGTGTTGCGCTGGATCTTGTCGAACGTCGTCACGCCGAGCGAGAGCTCGCGGACGACGAGCAGCGACCACTTCTCGCCGAGGACGGTCAGCGCCGCCGCGATCGAGCAGGCGCGGGGCTGGACTGGGGGATCGGCGATCGTCACGTTGTAGGGAGTGTGCCAGAGTGGGTTGACTTTTCCAACCCGCATCGAGTAGGTTTTTCCAACTCACCGATGCACACCCGGCTCCTCACCCCGAAGCACGGCCCGGCGCTGATCGTCCGTCCGCTCCGCGACGGCGACGCGGCGACCGTGCTGCAGGTGTTCGCCCGGCTCGGCGAGGCGTCGCGGCGCGCCCGCTTCCACGGCCCGAAGCCGTGCCTCCGCGAGGCGGAGCTGCGGCAGCTCGCCCGTGTCGACGACACGCATCACGCGCTCGTCGCGTGGGTCGAGGGCGACCCCCTGCCCGCGGCGATCGCGCGGCTCGCGCGCACCGCCCGAGGCTGCGCGGAGATCGCCTTCGCGGTCGCCGACGAGTACCAGCATCGCGGCGTCGGCGCGGCGCTCGCGTCGGAGCTCGTCGCCGACGCCCGGCTGGCGGGGATCACGGAGATCACGGCGCTCACCTCGCCGGACAATCCGGCCGCGCTCGCGCTCGTCAAGCGCATCGCCCGCGTCGTCGATGTCTGCTTCGACGGCCCGGAGCTGCACGTCCGGGCCGCGATCGCCTAGCTCGAACGCTTCTTCTTGTGCTTCCGGTGGTGCACCGGAGCCGGCGTCGGTGCGGGCGTCGTCGTCGCGGGCGGAGGCGGCGGCGGGTTGAGCGGGATCACCGTCGCGACACCGTCGTTCGCGAAGCCCCGCCAGGTCGCGCCGTTCTGGATCGCCTGCTGATGCGGCAACGCGACGTGCTGGCACCAGGTCGAGCAGAGCTCGCCGGCGAGGTGAGCCTCGGAGGTCTCCCACGGCAGGTCGAGGTGGTGCGGGCTGCCGGCGTCGTGGTGGACGGCGCCGATGACGTCCGGCCCCACCTGCCAGAGGCGCACGTGGTAGCGGTCGGTGTCGGTCTGGTTCTCCGCCATCTGCAGATCGTTGTTCGGCCAGTTCATCGCGTCTCCGAAGTGCAGCCGCTGTCCCGCGCCCTCGACGGCGACCCAGCCTGCGACCTGGAGCCGGTACTGGACCTGCGCGATCGTCTGGTCGGGGAACACGACGTTGACGGGGTCGCAGTTCCGCGTCGTGACGCCGGACGGATCCACCCACGGCACGCAGTCGAGGTTGTTCTCCTCGGTCGTGAACGGGTGGAAGGAGACGCCGGCGACCGTGTCCCAGCTCGAATCGATCGGTGACGCAGCCGCGGGCGCAGCCAGCACGAGCGCCGCGACGACGACCGCCGCAAGCCTCGGCGCCATGCCGACATTGATCCACAGATTCAGGAGGTCCGCAATGGGCATTTCTTACGTAGGTCTTGCACAAGGTGACGTCTGGACCTTTTTGATCTGAAGATGCGATTCGTCCCACTTCTCGGCTACGTCGCGCTCTCGGTGGCGGTCTTCGTCCGGAACGGCGTGCCGCTCGCGGACGACCGGGTCATCGCCTGGCTCGTCGGCGGCCTCCTCTGCACCTGCGTGGCGCTCCGGGTCGACCGCTGGCGGCGGCTGCTCGTCGACTGGCTGCCGCTCGCCGCGGCGCTGACCGCCTACGACGTCCTGCGCGGGACGTTCGGCGGTCACGTGCCGATCCACTGGCGGCAGCAGCCCTGGGTCGACGACCACGTGTTCGGCGTCGTGCCGACCGTCTGGCTCCAGCAGCGGCTCTGGGACGCCTCGCACCTGCACTGGTGGGACTACGCCACGGTGCTGACGTACCTCAGCTACTTCCTCGTGACGCCGGTCACACTGGCCGTGCTCTGGCTGCGGCGGCCCGAGATCTTCCGGCGCTTCGTCATCCTGCTCGTCGGGCTCTGGTTCTCGGCGCTCGCCTTCTTCACGCTCACGCCGTCGACGCCGCCGTGGCTCGCCGGCGGCGAGGGCAAGATCGGCCCGGTGACGCGGCTGGTCGGCCCGGTCAGCGCACACCTGCCGTTCCTCGACCCGTCGGTGCTCTGGGAGCGCGGCGTCCGCCTCGCGAACGACCTGGCGGCGTTCCCGTCGCTGCACGAGGCGATGACGATCCTCCTCGCCGTCATGCTCTGGCCGCTCGCCGGCCGGCGGTGGCGCGTGCTGCTCGTCCTCTACCCGCTCGCGATGGCGTTCTCGCTCGTCTACACGGGCGAGCACTACGTCGTCGATCTCGCCGGCGGCGGGCTGCTCGTCGCCGCGGTGGTCGCCGTCGAGCGCTTCGTCGTCCGGCTACGCTCCACGGATGGAGCTGAGCTCGCGCATCTCGGGAGTCCGGGACGAGCACGAGCTCTGGGCACGGACGATCAACCCGCAGTTTGTGCGGGTGCTGCGCACGATTGGGTTTGACCGGAAGTGGGTGCGCGCCGAGGGCGCGCATCTGATCGACGCAGACGGCGACCGCTACCTCGACATGCTCGGCGGCTTCGGCATGTACAACGTCGGCCGCAACAACCCGCGCATCCGCGCCGCGCTCGTCGAGGCCCTCGAGCTCGACACGCCCGGGATGCTCGCGATGGGCGTCACCGCGCTGCCCGGGTTGCTCGCCGACGAGCTGATCGCGCGCGCGGGCGGCCGCATCGGCCGCTGCCTCTTCACGAGCTCCGGCACCGAGGCCGTGGAGGCGGCGCTCAAGCTCGGCCGTGCCGCGACGAAGCGCGCGCGCGTCGTCTCGACCGACCACGGCTTCCACGGGCTGACGCTCGGCTCGCTGAGCGCGAACGGCGACGCGAACTTCACCGCGCGCTTCCAGCCGCTGCTCCCCGGCTTCTCGCACATCCCCTTCGGCGACCTCGAGGCGCTCGAGGCCGAGCTGCGAAGCGAGGACGTCGCCGTCTTCATCGTCGAGCCGATCCAGGGCAAGGGCGTGAACATCCCGCCGGCCGGCTACCTCGAGGGCGCGCAGGAGATCTGTCGTCGCTACGGGACGCTCTTCTGCGTCGACGAGGTGCAGACCGGCTTCGGACGCACGGGGACGATGTTCGCCTACGAGCACTGGGGCCTCGAGCCCGACCTCGTGCCGGTCGCGAAGTCGCTGTCGGGCGGCTACGTGCCGGTCGGTGCGCTGCTGATGGCGAAGTCCGTGCACGAGGCGGTCTTCGACTCGATGTCGAACGCGATGTCGCACGGCTCGACGTTTGCGCCGAACGAGCTGGCGATGGCGGCCGGGCTCGCGACGCTGCGCGAGCTCGACGAGCAGCAGCTCGTCGAGCGGAGCGCCCGTCTCGGCGACCGGCTGCTCGAGCTGACGCGGCCGTTCGTCGACGAGTTCGACGTCGTGCGCGACGTCCGCGGCGTCGGGCTGATGTGGGCGATCGAGTTCGAGGGCGACTCCCGGATGTACCGCCTGCTCGAGCGCGCGCAGCGCGGCCTCTTCGCGCAGCTCGTCGTCGTCCCGCTCTTCAAGGACCATCGCATCCTCACGCAGGTCGCCGGCCACGACATGGCCGTCGTCAAGGCGCTGCCGCCGCTGATGCTCTCCGACGAGGACCTGACGTGGTTCGTCGACGCGCTGCACGCGACGATCGAGAAGGCGCGGCGGATGCCGACCTCGCTGACGAAGTTCGCGCTGAGCGCGGCCGGGCTCGGCCGCTAGAGCTCCGAACCCAATTCGCCGGTCTCGGACCGGGCGCGGATCGCGGCCCGGGCCCAGGCGTCGGCGATCGCGAGCACGCGGCCCTCGAGACCGTCGGTCTCCTCGGCGATCTCGATCACGACCTGGCGGAGCGAGGCCTCGCGGGCGCCGCCGAACTCGTGCCGCTCCTCGGCGAGGATCGCGAACTCGTCGACCTCCTGCGCGAGCTCGTGGGCGAGGTCGTCGATCTCGCTCTGCGTCGCGTTGCGGCCTGCGAAGACGCCGAAGTTCACCCGAACGACGAGTGCGGGGCGAGGCGGGGTCTCTGCCCGGAAGACGAGCTCGGTCATGACGCCGTTGGTTCCCATCGGAACTTGAACGTCGCAAGCGCCCATCCGGCTACGCCC
>JBEQUF010000111.1:0-10061 GCA_040349295.1 Actinomycetota bacterium
ACCGTCGACGGCTTCGAGAAGGACGTCTTCTTCGTCTCGTTCCTCTCGGCGGCGATCAGCTCGGCGTTGCTGATCGCGACGAGCTCGATCCACCGGATCGGCTGGCGGGTCAGCAACAAGGAGCAGATCCTCCGCACCGGCAACGTCCTCACGATCGCCGGCCTCGTCGCCCTCGCCGTCTCGATCGTGTCGGTGGTGCTCCTCGTCGCCGACTACATCGCCGGCCGCGCCGCGGCGATGATCGCAGCCGCCGCCGTCGGCGCGATCATCGCCTGCACGTGGTACGGCCTCGCGTTCGTCCTGCGCCGCGAGCGCTAGCCGGCGAGCTCGACGCGCTCGATCACGACGTCCTCGCGCGGCTTGTCCATGCCGTCGGTGTCGAGGCCCGAGATGGCATCGACGACGTCCATCCCTTCGGTGACGCGGCCGAACACGGTGTGCTTGCCGTCGAGCCACGGGCACGCCCCCGCGGTGACGATGAAGAACTGCGAGCCGTTCGTGTTCGGGCCGGCGTTCGCCATCGCGAGCGCGCCGCGCTCGACGGGATGGTCGTTGAACTCGTCCTCGAACGTGTAGCCCGGGCCGCCGCGGCCGGTGCCGGTCGGGTCGCCGCCCTGGATCATGAAATCCGGGATGACGCGATGGAAGATGACGCCGTCGTAGAAGCCTTCGCCCGCGAGCTTCGTGAAGTTCTCGACGGTCTTGGGCGCCTCGCCGTCGAAGAGCTCGATTGCGATCGCGCCGTGGTTGGTGTGGAGCGTTGCGTTGGTCACGGAGCCAACCTATCCGCAAGCGGCTCGATCGAACCCGCGGTGGGCTCGAGGTCGCCCGACTCCAGGCCGTCGACGAGCTCGCGGAGCAGCCGTCGCGCCGCGTCGACCTGGTCGACGCCGAGCACCGTGTTCACCGCGGCCAGGTGCCGACGGTCGTCGGCGAGCTCGACCGCGACCGTGTCGCGCTTCCCGGCGGCGACGTAGGAGTCGTCCGGGACGCCGACCCGGATGTGGACGACCCGCCCGTCCGGGAGCGTCGCGTCGTGGGTGAGCGGGCTGCGGAGGCTCACGGAATATGGCTTTCGATCATGGGACTTGGCGACTGCAAAGATCCTCCTTTGGGCTGATGTGAACCATGCTTGCAAAGCCGATCTTGTGATGGATGCGAGCCGCACGCATTGTCGTTGGGGTCATTGCCGCCGCCGCGCTGCTCGTACCGGCTGCAGCGGCGGCGCCCCAGCGGTCAGCGGTGGCGCTGACGCCGCTCGAGTCGGGCGTGCTCGTCGACATCAACGCCTTCCGCCGCGCCCATCATCTCAGCCCGCTGAAGCTGAACGCGAAGCTCGGCGCGGCGGCGATGCAGCACACGCAGGAGATGGCGGCCGACGGCTACTTCGCGCACGAGTCCCACGACGGCTCGCTCTTCTGGAAGCGGATCCAGTCGTTCTACGGCTCGACCCCGTGGCGGTACTGGTCGGTGGGGGAGAACCTGCTCTGGTCGTCGCCCGACGTGACGCCGGCGAAGGCGCTGCAGATGTGGCTCGCAAGCCCCGAGCACCGGGCCAACCTGATGAACCCGCACTGGCGCGAGATCGGCGTCGCCGCCGTGCACGTCGCGGCCGCGCCCGGGGTCTTCAAGGATCTCGACGTGACGATCGTGACGACGGACTTCGGCGTCCGCTACTAGGACGTACCCTGACGGGCACTCGCGCCGGTAGCTCAGGGGACAGAGCGGCGGACTTCTAATCCGCGGGTCGGAGGTTCGAATCCTCCCCGGCGCGCTGGACATGTCCGGCAACCACGTTGCGGGACATGTCGGTTCCTTGCGCATCCCGCTGCCGGGGTCGCCCGTTCACCCCTCGGAGTCACCCGACCAAAGGGGGTCATTGCATGGCCGAGCGGAAGCTCGATGGCAAGAAGGTCGCGATCCTCGCGGCCGACATGTTCGAGCGGGTCGAGCTCGAGGAGCCGCGGAAGGCGCTCGAGGAGGCCGGCGCGACGACGGAGATCGTCTCGATCCACGACGGCGAGATCAGGGGCTTCGACCACTTCGACCCGGCGAACACGGTCAAGGTCGACCGGACGGTCGAGGAGGTGAGCGTCGACGACTACGACGCGCTGATGATCCCGGGCGGCGTCGGCAACCCCGACCAGCTGCGCGGCGACGAGGACGCCGTCAACTTCGTCCGCGAGTTCTTCGAGTCGAAGAAGCCGATGGCGGTCATCTGCCACGGCCCGTGGGTGCTCGTCGAGGCCGGCGTCGTGCGCGGCCGGAAGCTCACCTCGTGGCCGACGCTGCAGACGGACATCCGGAACGCGGGCGGCGAGTGGGTCGACCAGGAGGTCGTCGTCGACGGCGGGCTCGTCACGAGCCGCAAGCCGGACGACATCCCGGCGTTCAACAGGAAGATGGTCGAGGAGTTCTGCGAGGGGCGGCATCCCGCCCGCACGAACGCCTAGCTACGCTGTTGCTCGCACGGTGGCGGTAGCTCAGTTGGTAGAGCTCCGGGTTGTGGTCCCGGCGGTCGCGGGTTCGAGTCCCGTTCGCCACCCTTTCGTTCCGTCGTCGCCTTGCATAGGCTCGGGCGGACGATGGAGTCTGCGGTCGGGGTCGAGATCGAGGACGCTGCGGACGGCGCGAACCTGCGTCGTCGCGGTCCCTGGCGGCAGGCGGCCGGCCGGTTCCGGCGCAAGAAGCTCGGTCTCGCGGCGCTCGGCGTCCTCCTCTTCATCTTCCTCGTCGGGCTGCTCGCACAGGCGCTCGCGCCCTACGACGCAGGCCACGAGTTCCTCGAGTTCATCAACAAGCCGCAGCCGCCCGGCACGCCGCATCACATCCTCGGCACCGACGTCATCGGCCACGACTTCGCGACGCAGCTCATCTACGGGATCCGCGAGTCGGTCGTCTCGTCGCTCGTCTGCGCGGCCGGCGCGACGCTGATCGGCACGCTCGTCGGCGTGTTCGCCGGCTACTACGGCGGCCCGCTCGACGCCCTGCTCACCTGGGTCTCGTCGACGATCTTCGCGGTGCCGGCCGTCGCGATCCTGTTGATCGTCGTCATCTTCAGCCACTGGCCGGTGACGCCGACCGTGTTCGGCTTCTGGCTGATGCTCTATCTCTGGCCGGGGATCGCGCGCGTCGTCCGCGGCTCGTTCACGAGCCTCAAGTCGCGCGAGTACGTCGAGGCGGCGCACGCGGCCGGCGCCTCCGACCTGCGGATCATCTTCCGCCATCTCCTGCCGAACAGCATCGGCCCGCTGATCGTCGCCGGGACGTCGCTCGTCGGGCAGTCGATCATCGTCGTCGCGACGGTCGACTTCCTCGGACTCGGGACGGTGCAGGCCGAGAAGCCGACGCTCGGCTCGCTGATCGCCGACGCCGCACGCGGCACGGGGTTCACGCCGGCGCCCTGGTTCCTCTACGTCTTCCCGGCGATCGCGCTCGTCCTGATGCTCGTCTGCGTCAACTTCATCGGCGACACGCTCGACGAGGCGCTCAACCCGCAGGCGAGGCGCGTGTGACCTCGTATCTCGTCCGCCGGCTCGGGTTGACGGTGCTCGTGCTCCTCACGGTGTCGTTCGTCGCGTTCTGCTCGTTCGGCGTCTCGCTCGACCCGTCGTCGCCGCTGCGGCTGAGCCCGGACCAGCGCCCGCGGCACGCGGTCGTCGCCTACTACCACCTGAACGACCCGATCCTCTCGCGCTACGCGCGCTGGGCGAGGAACTTCGTGCACCACGGCTTCGGGAAGCAGGTCTCGACGGAGGTGCACGACGGCAAGGTGGTCCCGGCGGCGACCGGCATCTGGCCGGATCTCTCGCATGCGGTCTGGATCTCGTTCCAGCTCGTCGGCTTCGCGCTCCTGCTGACCGTCGTGTTGAGCGTCGCGCTCGGCGTCTTCTCCGCGCGCCGCCCGGGCTCGGCCGCCGACGGCGTCGTGCGCTTCCTCACCTACGCCTCGTGGTCGATACCGACGTTCCTCGTCGCGTTCTTCCTGAAGAAGTGGGTGCTCAGCGGGCAGTCGGTCTCGAGCTTCACGTACGGGCCGCAGAGCGCGAGCACGAACGGCGGGCATCCGTTCCTCATCGGTCCCCCGACGGGCGGGTTCGTCGACTGGTTCCAGCACATGACGCTGCCCGCCCTCGCCCTCGCGCTCGGGCTGATCGGCGTGTACGCGCGCTACGTCCGCTCGGCGATGCTCGTCTCGCTCGCGCAGCCGTACGCGGCCGTCGCGCGCGCGAAGGGTCTGAGCGAGTGGCGGATCGTCCGCGTGCATCTGCTGCGCAACTCGTTGATCCCGTTCGTCAGCGCCCTCTCGCTGGAGATCGGCGCCGTCGTCGGGGCCTCGCTCGCCGCCGACTACGTCTTCGGTCTCGGCGGGCTCGCCTCGTTCACGATCCGCTCGCTCGGCCAGTCCGATCCGTTCCTGATGACGGCGGTCGTGCTCGTGCTGGCGGCGATCGTGATGCTGTTCGTGACGCTCTCCGACGTTGTCATCGGCTGGCTCGATCCACGCGCCCGGCTCGCCGCGGGCTAGCGGCCCCTGGCGGCGCGCGCTTCGGCGGTTCTGCCGCCGGCCGCTCGGCGTCGTCGCGTTCGCCGTGCTGCTCCTGCTCTTCGCCGTCGGGCTCTTCGCGGGCGATCTCGCGCCGTACTCCGCCGGCTCGGAGTTCGTGCAGTTCATCAACAAGCCGCAGCCGCTCTTCACGGCGCACCACTGGCTCGGGACGGACGTCATCGGCCACGACTTCCTGACGCAGATGCTCTTCGCCGTCCACGAGACGCTCGGCGCCTCGCTGCTCTGCGCCCCGGGCGCAGCGGTGCTCGGCGCGATCCTCGGCGCGCTCGCCGGCTACTACGGCGGCGTCGTCGACGGGATCGTCACCTTCGTCTCGGCTGCGCTCTGGTCGGTCCCGGCGATCGCGATCCTGTTGATCGTCGTCATCTTCAGCAAGTTCCCCGTCACGCCCGCGCAGTTCGGCTTCTACCTGTTGCTCTATCTCTGGCCCGGTGTCGCGCGCGTCGTGCGCGCGCAGTTCATCGCGCTGCGCGACCGCGAGTACGTCGAGGCCGCGCACGCCGCCGGCGCTTCGGGCCCGCGCATCATCCTGCGCCACCTCCTGCCGAACTCGAGCGGGCCGATCATCGTCGCGATGTCGGCGCTCGTCGGCCAGTCGATCATCATCGTCGCCACCGTCGACTACCTCGGCTGGGGCACCGAGCAGAGCGAGAAGCCGACGCTCGGCTCGCTGATCGCCGACGCGACGCGCGGCACCGGCTTCGCCGCCGCACCGTGGTGGCTCTACTTCATCCCCGGCGTGACGCTCGCGGTGCTGCTCGCCTGCGTCAACCTCGTCGGCGACGCGCTCGACGAGGCGCTGAGCGCATGATCGCGTTCCTGCTCCGGCGGCTCGCGTTCAGCGCGCTCGTCGTCTTCGCGGTGTCGTTCGTCTCGTTCTGCGCGTTCGGGCTCTCGCTCGACCCGGCGTATCCGCTCCTGATGAGCCCGAACCACCAGATGTACCGCATCGTCGTCGCCGGCTACCACCTGCACGATCCGATCCTCGTGCGCTACTGGCTCTGGCTGAGCGACGTCGTCCACCACCACGGCTTCGGCAGCCCCGTCTCGCTCGCGATCCGCAACACGATCCCGCCGACGATCGACCCGGCGCCGCCGATCGGGCCGCCGCTCTGGCACGCGGTCGGGATCTCGGCGCAGCTCGTCGGCTTCGCACTCGTGCTCGTCGTCGTCGCGAGCGTCCTCATCGGCGCCGCCTGCGCATGGAACCGCGGCTCGCTCCTCGACCTGACGCTGCGGCTCTCGGCGTATGCCTCGTGGTCGCTGCCGGTCTTCGTGATCGCGTACGTGCTCGCGAAGTACGTCGCAGGCCATCCGAGCTACGGCGGGCCGGAGCCGTCGCAGGCTTTCGTGCTCGGGCCGCCCGGCGGAGGTGTCGTCGACTGGTTCCGGCACATGACGCTGCCGGCCTGCGCACTCGCGCTCGGCCTGATCGGCGTCTACGCGCGCTACCTGCGCTCGGCGCTGCTCGTGAACGTCTCCGAGCAGTACGCGACGGTGGCGCGCGGGAAGGGATTGAGCGAGGGGCGAATCGTTCGCGTGCACGCGCTGCGCAACTCGCTGATCCCATTCGTGAGCTCGCTCGCGCTCGAGATCGGCGCTGTCGTCGGCGCGTCGCTCGCCGCCGACTGGATCTTCGGCCTCGGCGGCCTGGCGTCGTTCACGATCCAGTCGCTCGGTCGCTCCGACCCGTTCACGCTGACCGCGATCGTCGTCACGCTGAGCGCCTTCGTGATGGCCTTCGTCACGGTCGCCGACCTGCTCGTCGCGTGGTTTGATCCGCGTGCTCGGATCCTGGGCGGTGCTGTCTAGAGGCAGATAGGCTCCGGCGCATGGCCGACGAACTCGCACAGCTCAAGGAACGCATGACCGAGCTCACCCAGCTGATGAAGGTCGGTGGGCTCCTCGCCTGGGACCAGCGCACGCTGATGCCGCCTGCCGGCTCGCGCGGCCGCGGCGAGCTGATGGCTTTCGTCCAGCAACAGGTGCACCACACGCTCGTCGACCCGGAGGTCGGGCGGCTGCTCGACGCGCTCGAGCCTCGGCTGAGCGAGCTCGACCCCGACGGCTTCGACTACGGGCTGATCCGCGTCACGCGGAGGGCGTACGACAAGGAGGTCGACGTCCCGGTCGAGCTGCGCGCCGAGATGGCGCGGGCGGCCGCCGAGGGGAACGCGGTCTGGCAGAAGGCGAAGGCGACCTCGGACTTCGGGCTGTTCCTGCCGGCGCTCGAGCGCAACATCGAGACGCGGCACCGCTACGTCGAGGCGCTCGCACCGGCCGGCGAGCCGTACGACGTCCTGCTCGACGACTTCGAGCCGGAGATGAAGACGGAGGACGTGACGCGCATCTTCGCCGAGCTCCGCGACGAGCTCGTGCCGCTGATCGCCGAGCTGAAGGAGCGTGAGGTCGACGACTCGTTCCTGACCGGCGACTTCCCGGTCGACACGCAGGTCGAGCTGATGCATCACGTGATCGACACGTTCGGCCACCGCCCGGACAGCTGGCGCATCGACCCGACCGAGCATCCGTTCGCGTCGAGCGTCGGCCGCGACGACATCCGGATCACGACGCACTGGTATCCGGAGAAGCTGAAGGCGCTCTTCTCGACGATGCACGAGTACGGCCACGGGCTCTACCAGCACCAGCTGCCCGCCGAGGTCGAGAATCTCCCGGTCGGCGGCCCGGCGTCGCTCGGCATCCACGAGTCGCAGAGCCGGCTGTGGGAGAACCTCGTCGGCCGGTCGCTGCCGTTCTGGCGCTTCTACTACCCGCAGCTGCAGCAGCGCTTCCCGCAGCTCCGGAAGGTCGACGTCGACACGTGGTACGCGGGCATCAACAAGTCGCAGCCGTCGCTCATCCGCATCGAGGCCGACGAGGTGACCTACGGCATGCACGTCATCCTCCGCTTCGAGCTGGAGCAGGACATCATCAACGGCCGCGTCGCGCTGAAGGACCTGCCCGACGTGTGGGGCCAGAAGATGCAGGACTACCTCGGCGTCGACGTGCCCGACGACGCGCACGGCGTGCTGCAGGACATGCACTGGTCGACCGGCCTCATCGGCTACTTCTCGACGTACCTGCTCGGCACGGTGATGTCGGTGCAGATCTGGGAGAAGATGCAGGACGACGTCGGCGACCTCGACGAGCTGATGGAGCGCGGCGAGTTCACGCCGCTGCGGGAGTGGCTCGAGCAGAACATCCACGCGCACGGCCGCAAGTACGCGCCGCAAGTGCTGCTCGAGAAGGCGACCGGCTCGCAGATCGACGCGAAGCCGTACCTCGCCTACCTGAAGCGGAAGTTCGGCGTCGCCGTCACGGCCTGAATCGGCGCCCGGGCGCGCCACCCGGCGCGCTCGGGCACACTACGCCCCGAGGTTCAACGCGGCCCCGTAGCTCAGCGGACAGAGCGGCAGCCTTCGAAGCTGCGTGCGGTGGTTCGATTCCACCCGGGGCCACTCAGGCGGCGTCGTCGCGCGACGGCGGGCCGCACGCGTCGAGCTGCGCGAGCGCCTGGCGCACGGCCTCCGCCTCCTCGCCGGCGAAGCGGATCGTCCGGATCGGCTGCAGCTTGTACAGCGAGCGCATCCGCACGGCGGCCGCGAGCGCGGCCGTGTCCTGCGTCGCGAACGCGATGTCCCAGAGCTCGTCGTACAGCAGGTCGGCGCCTGGGTGATCGAGGACGACGGACTCGCCGTCGAGGTCGACCGTGATCCTCCTCGTCGAGGGTGCGTTCATGGCTGCTGTTGTTCCACCAGGCAACACCGTTCAATCATCGGACACCGAGGATCCCCTGTTCGAGTGACCCCGACTCCTCCGAAACGGGATACTGCACGGGTATGCACCTCGATCTGACCCCCGACGAGCTCCTCTCGACGACCCGCGCCGTCCGCAAGCGGCTCGACCTCGAGCGGCCCGTCGAGCGCGAGGTGCTCGAGGAATGCCTCCGCCTCGCGCAGCAGGCGCCGACGGCGAGCTACGCGCAGAACTGGCACTTCGTCGTCGTCACCGACGCCGAGAAGCGCGCGGCGCTCGGCGAGCTCTGGCGCCAGGTCGCGTATCCGTATCTCGAGCGCGGCGGCGACCGCGAGGGTCAGGGGCGGCGGATCGGCGAGGCGGTCGTGCATCTCGCCGAGCACATCCACGAGGTGCCGGTGCACGTGATCCCGTGCGTGCTCGGCCGCTACGAGGGGAAGCCGAACCCGCTCGTCGCGTCGATGTTCGCCTCGATCATCCCGGCGGCGTGGTCGTTCATGCTCGCCGCCCGGTCGCGCGGGCTCGGCACCGTGTGGACGACGTTCCACCTGATGCACGAGCGCCAGGCGGCCGAGATCCTCGAGCTCCCCTACGACAGCGTGACGCAGGTCGCGCTGATCCCGGTCGCGTACACGATCGGCACCGACTTCAAGCCGGGGACGCGGAAGCCGCTCGAGTCGATGGTCCACTGGGACCGCTGGTAGCGCGCAGGCGCGCGACGCAGAGGTCCGGCTCCACGAAGGCGTCGACCCGCTCGATCCGCAGGTCGCTGCCGAGCTCCTCGAGCGCGCCGTCGATCAGGCCGCGGTGCACCGCGCACACGACCTCGCCGTGCGTCGTCGCGAGCTGGTGGAACGGACAGCGCCGCATCCGAAGCTCCCCGTCCGCCACCTCGGGGTCGAATCCCTGCTCGGCGAGGAGCGCCGCGACCGTCTCGGTCGCCGCCGCATCCCCGGCGTGCTGCCGGGCCAGGCTCCGCCCCCAGCGCCGGCCGGCCTCGGCGGCGGCTGCGGGGTCGGCGGCCGCGGTCAGCATCGTCGCCAGCAGGCGGTACTCGTCGCGCGTCCCCTCGCGGCGCACGACCGGCCGGTAGACGAAGCGCGGCCGCCCGGGGCCGGCCGCGTGCGGCTGCGGCACCGCGGCCAGATGGCCGGAGTCGACGAGTGCGCCGAGATGGAAGCGAACGGTGTTCTGGTGGAGGCCCAGGCGCTCGGCGAGCTCGGCGACGTCGAGCCCGCCCGCGTGTCGGAGCTCCGCGTCGATTCGCGCGCGCGTGTCCACGCTCCACACTGTGTCCGACGGCGCGGCGCGGCGGATCCGTGAGAAGTACGCGGCCTTACAGGTGGCGGTCGAACCAGTCGAGGATCGTCTCGAACCGGAGGACGCGGTGCCGCGGCGAGCCGGCGCGGGAGAGCTCGTGGCTCTCCGCCGGGAAGCGCACCATCTCGACCTCCTTGCCGAGCAGGCGCAGCAGCGTGAACAGGTGCTCGCCCTGCTCGATGTTGCAGCGCAGGTCGCTCTCCGAATGGAGCACGAGCACCGGCGTCTCGATCGCCTTCGCGTACGTCGACGGCGACCGTTCGAGGTACGCGTCGACGTTGTCCCACATCGGGCCGCCGAACTGCCGCTCGAACACCCAGAAGAGGTCGCTCGAGCCGAACATGCTGATCAGGTTGTTGACTGCGCGCTCGGAGACCGCCGCCTTGAAGCGATTCGTGTGGCCGATGATCCACGA
>JBEQUF010000335.1:0-3943 GCA_040349295.1 Actinomycetota bacterium
GTCGTTTGCACTTGGCTTGATACACTCTAGTTGATGTCCGACGAGCATACGTTCCTGCTGCAGCGTGTCCAGCCGGCGATGGTCGGGCTGATCGACGGCTCGCTGTCGACGCTCGCTCCGATCTTCGCAGTCGTGCTCGCGTCGCACGACACGCGCTACGCGTTCATCGCCGGCCTCGCGACCTCGCTCGGCGCCGCGATCTCGATGGGCTTCAGCGAGGCGCTCTCCGACACCGGCGAGCTGACCGGGCGCGGCTCGCCCGTCGCGCGCGGCGCGATCACCGGCGGCGGCACGTTCCTCGGCGGCATCCTCCATTCGCTGCCGTTCCTGATCCCGAACTACCACGCGGCGCTCTTCTTCGCGGTCGCGGTGGTCGCCTTCGAGCTGATCGTGCTGGCGTACCTGCGCTGGAAGTTCTTCGAGGACACGTTCATCCGCGCCCTCGCGATCGTCACCTTCGCGGGCATCCTGATCGCGGCCGTCTCCGCCGGGCTCGGGTCGCTGCTCGGGACGCCGGTCGGCGGCTAGTCCCAGACCGTCAGCTCGAGCCGGTTCCCGAACGGGTCGCGTGCCATGAAGCGCGGGCGGCCGACGATCTCCGTCGTGTCCCGGCACTCGACGCCGCCGCCTCGAGCCGCTGACGCAGCTCGTCGAGGCCCCCTCCAGCAGCGTCGAGGCGGAGGCAGAAGTGCTGCGACGGCGCGGGCGTCTCGCCGGTCTCGAAGCAGTGCAGCTCGAGGTCGCCGCCGACGCGGAACCAGACGAGCTCCGACGCGTCGAGCTTCGGCGGCACCTGCCGCTCCTCGAGCCCGAGCAGCCCGCCGTAGAACGCGCGCGCGTCAGCCTGCCCGCCGGGCGGCATCGGGATCGACACGTGCTGGAGCTCGAGCCTCATACGCCGCATGCAAGCAGATCACAGGACATGTCCGGCAACGTGGTTGCCGGACATGTCCCGCAAAGCGTTAGGCGAACGGACGGGCCGGGTCGTAGTCGACGAGCTCGAGATAGACCATCTCGGCTGCGTCGCCCTGGCGGGGGCCGATCTTGACGATCCGCGAGTAGCCGCCGGGCCGGTCGGCCATGCGGGGCGCGATGTCGGCGAACAGCTTGTGCACGACCTCCTGCGACCGCAGCTCCGACAGCGCCTGGCGGCGCGCGTGCAGGTCACCGCGCCGCGCGAGCGTGATCATCTTCTCGGCGTACGGCTTGACGGCCTTCGCCTTCGCCTCGGTCGTGCGGATCCGGCCGTGCTCGATCAGCGAGCACGCGAGGTTCGCGTACAGCGCCTTGCGGTGCGCGCTGTCGCGGCCGAGCTTCTTGCCTGCCTTCGCGTGCCGCATCTCGTCTAGCCCTCGAATGCTCCGCCGTCGCCGCGGAGGGTGAGACCGGGCTGCCCGAGGGTCTCCTTGACCTCCTCGATCGACTTCTTGCCGAAGTTCGGGATCGCGGCCAGCTCGTTCTCGGTCTTCATCACGAGGTCGCCGATCGTCTCGATGCCGACCCGCTTGAGGCAGTTGTACGAGCGGACGCCGAGCTCGAGCTCCTCGATCGGGAAGTTCTCCATCCCGTGCGCGAGCGCCGTCTCCGGCGTCGCCGAGTCGCCGTCGGAGCCGACGGCCGCATCGCGGAAGCCCTCGATCTTCTCGATGTCCGTGAAGATCGCGAGCTGGCGGATCAGGATCTCCGCCGCCTCCGCGAGCGCGTCCTTCGGGTCGACCGAGCCGTCGGTCGTGATGTCGAGCGTGAGCTTGTCGTAGTCGGTGCGCTGGCCGACGCGCGCGCTCTCGACCTGGTACGAGACGCGGCGGACCGGCGAGAAGATCGAGTCGATCGGGATGACGCCGATCGTGTGCTGCGGGCCGCGATTCAGCTCCGCCGGGTTGTACCCGTGGCCGCGGCCGATCGTCAGCGTCATCTCGAGGCGGCCGCGATCCGAGAGGTTCGCGATCTCGAGCTCCGGGTTGAGGATCTCGAGCTCCGCCGGCGCCTCGATGTCGGCAGCGGTGACCGAGCCGGCGCCCTTCTTCGCGATGTGCACCTCGACCTCGGGCGAATCGCCGTGCAGGCGCGCGACGAGGTTCTTCAGGTTGAGGACGATGTCCGTGACGTCCTCGCGGACGCCCGGCAGCGTCGTGAACTCGTGCGCCGTCCCCTCGACCTTGACCGAGGTGACCGCGGCGCCCTCCAGCGAGGAGAGCAGCACGCGGCGCAGCGAGTTGCCGAAGGTGTGGCCGAAACCGCGATCGAGCGGCTCGATCACGAAGACCCCGCGGTGCGTGTCCACTTCCTCGTGGACGATCTTCGGGATCTGGAAATTCATCTCACGTGTCGCCAAGGGGGGTCTCTTCCTTCCTTATTACTTCGAGTAGAGCTCGACGATGAGCTGTTCCTGGACGGGCGTGTCGATCTCCGCGCGCTCCGGCTGCTTCAGCACCTTGCCGGTGAGGCCGTCGTGGTCGGCCTGCAGCCACGGCGCGACGGTGGACACGAGATCGGTTGCGTCGCGGATCGTCTGCGCGGCGGACGAGCCCTGCGCGACGGTGACGATGTCGTCCGGACGAACCTGGTAGCTCGGGATGTTCACGCGGCGGCCGTTGACGTGGAAGTGGCCGTGGCGGACGAGCTGGCGCGCCTGCGCGCGCGAGGCGGCGAAGCCGAGGCGGTAGACGACGTTGTCGAGCCGCGTCTCGAGCATCCGCAGCAGCTCCTCGCCGGTCACGCCCGAGCGCTTCGACGCCTTCTCGTAGTAGGCGCGGAACTGCTTCTCGAGCAGGCCGTAGTACCGGCGCGCCTTCTGCTTCTCGCGCAGCTGGAGCAGGTACTCGCTCTGCTTGATGCGGCCGCGGCCGTGCTCACCCGGCGGATACGAGCGCCGCTCGATCGCGCACTTCTCGGTGAGGCAGCGCTCGCCCTTCAGGAAGAGCTTCATGCCCTCGCGCCGGCAGACGCGGCACTTCGGTCCCAAGTCTCTGGCCAACTAGACCCTTCTCCTCTTCCGCGGCCGCACGCCGTTGTGCGCCTGCGGGGTCACGTCCTTGACACTGATGATCTCGAGGCCCGCCGCCTGCAGCGAGCGGATCGCCGTCTCGCGGCCGGAGCCCGGCCCCTTGACGAACACCTCGACCTTCTGGAGCCCATGCTCCATGCCCTTGCGGGCGCACGCGTCGGCGGTGACCTGCGCGGCGAACGGCGTCGACTTGCGCGAGCCCTTGAACCCGGCCGAGCCGGCGGACTCCCACGCGATGACGTTCCCCTCGCGGTCGGTGAGCGCGACGATCGTGTTGTTGAACGACGTCTTGATGTGCGCCTGGCCGATGGCGATGTTCTTGCGTGCCTTGCGGCGCGTACGGCCCCGCTGCGCGGGCGCTCTGCGTGCAGTCGCCATCGCTTACTTCGCCTTCTTGCCGCGGCCGACGGTCTTCTTCGGGCCCTTGCGGGTGCGCGCGTTCGTCTTCGTCCGCTGGCCGTTGACCGGCAGCGCGCGACGATGGCGCAGACCGCGGTACGCCCCGATCTCGGACAGGCGCTTGATCGCCTGCGTCCGCTCGCGGCGAAGGTCGCCCTCGACCTCGACGCTCGCGTCGATGTAGTTGCGGAGCTTGGTGACCTCGTCGTCGGTGAGGTCGCGAATCTTCGTGTCCGGCGAGAGGCCGAGCTCGGCTGCGATCTTGCGCGCCGTCGGCTGGCCGATGCCGTAGATGTACGTCAGCCCGATTTCGAGCCGCTTCTGGTTCGGGAGATTCACTCCGGCAATACGCGCCACTTAGCCCTGCCTTTGCTTGTGCCGAGGGTTGGAGCAGATGACCATGGTCGTGCCGTGCCGCTTGATGACGCGGCAGCGCTCACACATGGGCTTGACGGACGGACGAACTTTCATCGTGGTTACCTGTGCCGATAAGTGATGCGACCGCGGTTCAGGTCGTACGGACTGAGCTCGACCTTC
>JBEQUF010000339.1:0-4714 GCA_040349295.1 Actinomycetota bacterium
GCGGTCGCTCGCCGACGACCCGCACTACCGCGCGCTGCTCCGCGACCTGCCGCACGGCGTCCTCGGCTACGCGTACGTGCGCGGCGACGTCGCCGGGCAGCGCCTCGCGCGGCTTCCCGGCCAGGTCGGGACCGCGGTCGCGAACGCCGGCATCCGCTTCCGCACCGCCGCGCATCCGCTGCAGACGGTGACGAACGCCTATCTGCGATGGCGCTGGGGCGCGCTCTGGCTGACCCGCCGGACGATCGGGATCCGGCTCCGCAGCGCCGGCCCGCCGCTCGCGCGGTCGGCTCGGATCCGGTACGTCCAGGTGCTCGCGAAGCCGTATGCGCCGAACCTCGTCGACGAGATCCCCGCCGACGCGAGCCGGGTGGTCGACTTCGTCGCGCCGCCAGCGATGTTCGAGCTGCGGCAGCACCTGCCGCCACGACTCGTCCGGATGTTCCCGCACGTGAACCCGCTCGACCTCGCGTCCGAGCTCGACGCCCTCGTCGCCGGCGAGACGGCGCTCTACACCCGTCCCGGCGGCGAGACGACGCTCGTCAGCTCGCCGCCCGACTCGGCCGGGGCCGAGGACGCCCTCCGGACGCTCGGCATCACCTTCCCGCACGCGCTGATCGGCGGGCAGCTCGTCGTCTCGACGGCGGCGTCCGGGATCGCGGCGTTCCGGAACGGCGCGCGCAAGCTGTCCGCCGACCCCGCCTTCCGGGCGGCTCGGATCCCGGCTCTCGTGACCGGCCTCGTCTACGAGCGAGGGACGCTTGCGGAGTGGCTGACCTCCGACGGCGGCGATGCCGTCGGGGCCGTGCGCTTCAACGGCTAGCCTGCGCGAATGCGCTCCTTCTCCTTCACGTCCGAGTCCGTCACCGAGGGGCATCCGGACAAGATCGCCGACCAGATCTCCGACAGCGTCCTCGACGCCGTCCTCTCGAAAGACCCGGCCGCGCGCGTCGCGTGCGAGACCTTCATCACCACCGGCTTCGTCGTCGTCGGCGGTGAGATGTCGACCGAGGCCTACGTCGACATCCCGCGCATCGTGCGCGAGCGCGTCCGCGAGATCGGCTACACGCGCGCGAAGTACGGCTTCGACGCCGAAACCTGCGGCATCCTCGTCTCGGTCGATGAGCAGTCGCCGGACATCGCGCAGGGCGTCGACCAGTCGTACGAGACGCAGCGCGGCGACGACGATCCGCTCGACCGCGTCGGCGCCGGCGACCAAGGGATGATGTTCGGGTACGCGTCGAACGAGACCGACGAGCTGATGCCGCTGCCGATCATGCTCGCGCACACGCTCGCGAAGCGGCTGTCCGCCGTGCGGAAGGCGGAGGAGCTCCTCTACCTGCGTCCCGACGGCAAGACGCAGGTGACCGTGCGCTACGAGGAGGACGAGCACGGCCGCCGCAGGCCCGTCGAGATCGAGCGCGTCGTCATCTCCACGCAGCATCGCGAGGGGATCGACATCGAGACGCTGATGAAGCCCGACCTCGTCGCGCACGTGCTCGAGCCGATCCTGCCGAAGGAGCTGTACGACCCGAAGCGGCTCGAGGCGAAGGACTTCTTCTACTGCAACCCGACCGGCAAGTTCGTGATCGGCGGCCCGATGGGCGACGCCGGCCTGACCGGGCGCAAGATCATCGTCGACACGTACGGCGGCGCCGCGCCGCACGGCGGCGGCGCGTTCAGCGGCAAGGATCCGACGAAGGTCGACCGCAGCGCCGCGTACGCCGCCCGCTACGTCGCGAAGAACGTCGTCGCGGCCGGGCTCGCCGAGCGCTGCCAGATCCAGGTCGCCTACGCCATCGGCGTCGCGCACCCGATGTCGGTGCTCGTCGAGACGTTCGGGACGGAGAACGTGCCCGTGCCGACGATCGAGGCGCTCGTCCGCGAGCACTTCGACCTGCGGCCGGCGGCGATCCTCCGCGATCTCGATCTGCGGCGCCCGATCTACGCGAAGACTGCGGCGTACGGCCACTTCGGCCGCAACGACGCCGACTTCACGTGGGAGCGGACCGACAAGGCGGCGGCCCTCGCCGCGGCGGCCGGTCTCGCTGCGGCGGTTACGACGGCCTGACGAACAGCCCGGCCGCGGCCTTCTCGCTGATCGCCTGCGTGGCGTCGTTGCCGAGCTCGATCGTGAACTGATCGGCGGCCGGCTCGGCCGAGCGCACGGTCAGCGTCGTCCCGGGGACGAGGCCCCGGTCGTAGAACCAGTGCAGCAGCTCGCCGTCGTGCTCGGCGAGCCGGACGATCGTCGCGCTCGTCCCCGGCGTCAGCGCCGCGAGCGGTGCGAGCTCGGCGTTCTCCCGCTGCTCGAAGTCGGGATCGACGGGCCAGCCGTGCGGGCAGCGGTCGGGATGGCCGAGCTTCTCGTCGATCCGCTCGATCATCTCGTCGTCGAACGTGTCGCCGAGCGCGTCGGCGCGCTCGTGCGCCTCGGCTCCGGTGTAGCCCATGAAGTCGGTGAGGAGGCGCTCGATCAGCCGGTGCTTGCGGACGACGCGCTCGGCGCGCTCCATGCCGGCGGGCGTGAGGATCGCTTCCTTCTTCTCGCCGCGGTCGACGAGCCCCTCGGACTCGAGCCGCTTCAGCATCTCGCCGGCCGACGCGCGCGAGACGTGGAGCATCTCCGCGACCCTCGAGGCGAGGGGCGGCGCCCCGGCGCCCTTCGGCGTGTACTCGCCGATCGGGAAGTGGAGGAAGTAGATCGTCTCGAGGTATTCGTCGATCGAATGGCGGTCGCTCATCGGATGTAAGGCTAGCCTTACGCCGGATGAGCACGGGCCACGTCTTGATCCTCGGCGCGATCGCCGGCGGCACGATCTTCCTCGGCCTGCCGGTCGGTCGCATGCAGAACCTCTCCGGCGCGACGCGGGCGGGGCTCTCCGCGCTCGCGACGGGCATCCTCGTCTTCCTGCTCTGGGACGTCCTGTCGAACGCGGTCGACCCGATCGACGGCGCGCTCGATGCCCGCCATTGGGGCCGCTTCTCGTGGCTCGCCTTCCTCGGCGCCGCCGGGTTCACGGTCGGCCTGATGGCGCTCGTCCACTACGCCGAGTGGATGACGAAGCGCGCGCAGCGCCGTGCCACGCCGCTCGTCGGCCCGGGGGCGGCCGCGCTCGACGAGTTCGAGCGGCGGACGTGGTTCGACCGCGCGACGCCGGGCGAGCAGCTCGCGCTCCTGATCGCGATCGGCATCGGCGCGCACAACTTCGGCGAGGGGCTCGCGATCGGCCAGGCAGCGGCGACCGGCGCGGCGTCGCTCGCGGTGACGCTGATCATCGGCTTCGCGCTGCACAACGCGACCGAGGGCTTCGGCATCTGCGGCCCGTTGAGCGGCGAGGGGACGCGGCCGAGCTGGACGTTCCTCGGCGTGATGGGGCTGATCGGCGGCGGGCCGACGTTCCTCGGCACGATCCTCGGCCAGGCCTGGACGAGCGACGCCGTCTCCGTCGTCTTCTTCACCGTCGCGGCCGGCTCGATCCTCTACGTCGTCCAGGAGCTGTTCGCGGTCAACCGCCGCTACGGCCACACGATCCTCGTCACCTGGCTGATGCTCGTCGGCGTCCTCCTCGGCTTCGCCACCGACTTCGTCGTCAGCGCCGCGGGCGTCTGAGCGCCGCACCGGCCGTTAGCGTGGCCGGGTGACCCGGTACGCGTCGGTCTATCCGCTCGTCACCGCCCGCGCCGTCGCGCGCCCGTTCACCTACGCGGTGCCGGACGAGGTCGAGCGCGGCGCCATCGTCGACGTCCGCTTCGGCAACGCGCGGCGCCGCGGGATCGTCACCGAGGTCGGCGTCACACCGCCGGAGGGTGTGACGGTCGCGGCGGTCGAGGGCGTCGCGCAGTCGCTCTCGCCCGCGCTCGTCGACCTCGCGCTGTGGGTCGCCGACTACTACGGCTCGACGCCGGCGCGCGCGCTCGCGCTCGTCGCGCCCGCGACGGCGAAGCGGCGGGGCGAGCGGCGCGTCGTCGACGGCGCGCTGCATGTCGGCGAGACGCCGCCGGAGCGGCTGTCGGACTCCCAGGCGCACGCACTCGCACGCATCGAGGAGCTGCTCGACGCGAACGGCGGCAACGTCCTCCTCGCCGGCGCCACCGGCAGCGGCAAGACCGAGGTCTACATCCGCGCCTGCGCGGCGGCGCTCGCACGCGGCCGCGGCGCGATCGTGCTCGTGCCCGAGATCGCGCTGACGCCGCAGACGCTGGGCCGCTTCCGGCAGCGTTTCGGCGACCGCGTCGCCGTCCTGCACAGCGCGCTCAGCGACGCGGAACGGCGCGACGAGCGCGAGCGGATCGCGAGCGGCGAGGCGCCCGTCGTCGTCGGCGCGCGCTCGGCGGTGTTCGCGCCGGTGAAAGACCTGCGGTTGATCGTCGTAGATGAGGAACACGAGCCGGCTTACAAGCAGGACGAAACGCCGCGCTACCACGGGCGCGACGTCGCCGTTTACCGCGCCAAGCTCGCGCATGCGGTCTGCCTCCTCGGGTCGGCGACGCCGTCGCTCGAGTCATTCGCCAACGTGAAGGGCGGCAAATACCGGCTCAACACGCTGACGAAGCGCGTGGACGACAAGAAAATGCCGGACATCCAGATCGTGGACATGCGCATTGAAGTGATGCGGACACGCGGCATGGTGACGCTGTCGCGGCTGCTCGTGGACCACATGCACCAGCGCTTCGCACGGAAAGAGCAGATTATTTTGTTCATCAACCGCCG
>JBEQUF010000357.1:0-5890 GCA_040349295.1 Actinomycetota bacterium
GCACGCCGGCCGGGAACCTCGCGGCGGGGACGATGTCGTCGCGCAAGCGCCGGACGAACCGCTGCGTCGGCTCGTCGCCGTACTCGTGGCGGTTGAAGACGTAGATGCGCTGCCAGTCGCCGCTCGCGAACGGCGCCTTCGTCCCGGTCGCGGTGATGTACGCCTCCGGATCCTCGAACGTGAGCTCGACGAAGCGGTGGATCGCCGCCTGCGTCGTCGCGTCGTGTGCGCGGTTGACGACCACCTCCGTCGGCGTCAGCGCGCCCGCGCCCGCCTGGTTGCGGAGGAGGTTCAGGCCGGTCACGGACTCCGGCCCGAGCGGCAGCGCGTTGATCGAGCCCGGCGTCACGTGCAGCCAGAACGCCGGGATCGCAGCCGCCACGAGCAGCGCAGCCCCGGCGGCGAGGAAGCGCTTCGGCCGCCGCATGATCGCCCCGGCGAATCGGGCCCAGAACGTGCCCCGCTGCCGGAACGTCCGTCCGTGCACCCGCGTCCCGAGCAGCGACAGGAGCGCCGGCTGCAGCGTCGCGGCGCAGAGCAGCGAGAGGAGCGGCACGAGGAAGCCGCCGAGCCCGAGCGAGCGGATGAACGGCACCGGCACGAAGAGGAGGAGCGCGAGGCCGACCGCGACAGTCAGCCCGGAGAAGACGACCGCGCGGCCGGCGGTGCGCATCGTGCGGACGACGGCGTCGTCGACGGTGCCCCCCGCCGCCAGCTCTTCGCGGAAGCGCGAGACGACGAGCAGGGAGTAGTCGATCGCGAGCCCGAGCCCGACGAGCTCGACGAGGTTCGTCACGTAGCTGACCATCGTCAGCTCGTGCGCGAGCAGCCAGATGACGGCGAGCGTTCCGAAGATCGTGCAGCCCGCGAAGACGAACGGGACGATCACGGCGAACGAGATGCCGAGGATGGCGAGCAGCACGAGGAACGCGATCGGCAGCGCGATCGCCTCGCCCTTGTGCAGGTCCTGCGAGAGCACCGGCTCGAGGTCGTGCTGAATCGCCGGCTGGCCGGTCACATAGGCGCGCGGACGGCCCGCCAGCGCGACGCGCAGGCGCTCGGTGTAGGCCTTCGCATGCTGGAGGTCGAGCGTGGAGTCGATCTCGCCGTAGACGACGCCGAGGCCGGTCCGGACGCGCGACGCGTGCGCGTTCGGGACGACCCGCGCGGCGGCGTCAAGCCTGCGCTGGGCCGTGCGGGCGGCGCTCCTCGGCGCCTCGAAGACGATCGTGAAGACGCCGTCCGGGCGCTCGCTGAAGTCCTTCTGGAGGACGACCCGCGCCGCGTCCGACTGCGTCCCCGGCACGGTGAAGACGTCCGCCAGCAGGTGGCTGAGATGCAGCGAGGCGACGAAGCCGACGGCGAGGATCGCGAGCCAGGCGCCGAGCACCGGGATGCGGGCGCGCAGCACGGCGCGGGTCCAGCGTTCGTCCACGGCACGAGGGTACGGAGATCCACCGATTCCGGCGACCCCGGACCGCACGAGAGTGCCGGGATGAAGCTCGGCCTCGTCGTCGTCCTCTCGCTCGTCCACGTCATGCAGGGCTGCCATACGTGGCAGCTCTCGAACGGCAAGACGATGCCGGCGACGACGACGATCTCGGTCCAGCGCGGCGCGCGGGTGCAGGTGCACATCACGTGCCCGATGGACTTCGTCGTCAACGGCCAGCTCTGGCACACGGGGACGACGCACACCCTGACCTTCCCGAAGCCCGGCACGTTCGTCTTCACGGCCGTCAACGTCCAGACGCCCGAGGAGGCCGGCCTGCAGACGCTGGGGAGCACGAACGTCCCAAAGCTGATCGTCCGAGTCCGTTAGGGTCGGCACATGTTCGAGGTTCGTCCCTGCCGCGACCGCGAGGAGTTCGGGCTCGCCCTCCACGGCATCGGCCAGTATTTCGGCGGGCCGGCGAAGGAGGACCAGCTCGAGCGCTTCACGCAGATCCTGCCGGTCGAGCGGATGCACTCGGCCTGGGAGGACGGCCGTATCGTCGGCGGCGCCGGCGCGTTCCCGTACGAGCTGTCGGTGCCGGGCGGCGAGCTTCGCTGCGGCGGCGTCACCGTCGTCGGCGTCTACCCGACCGACCGTCGCCGCGGCGTGCTCCGCCGGATGATGGACGCGCAGCTGTGCGACATCCACGAGCGGGGCGAGCCGATCGCGGCGCTCTGGGCGAGCGAGGAGACGATCTACGGGCGGTTCGGCTACGGGCTCGCGTCCTGGTGCGGCGCGGTGAAGATCGACCGGGCGTGGAACCGCTTCGCGCAGCCGCTCGAGCGGCAGGGGCGGACGCGCTTCGTCACCTCGGAGGAGGCGTTCGAGCAGTTCCCGCCGGTCTGGGAGGCGCTCATGCGCGAGCGGCCGGGCGTCTTCCGCCGCAGCGACGCGTGGTGGCAGCTGCGGCGCCTGCGCCTGCCCGAGGCCGAGGAGGCGAACCCGAAGCGCTTCGTCGCGCTCGAGCTCGACGGCGCCGTGCAGGGCTACGCGATCTACCGCCAGTTCCCCGAGTTCGCCGACGGCGTCAACAAGGGCCGGCTCGAGGTGCAGGAGGCGGTCGGCGCGACGCCGCAGGCGACGGCCGAGATCTGGCGGTTCCTGCTCGACGTCGACTGGTACGGCACGCTCGAGGTGGGGCTGCTGCCGCCCGACCATCCGCTCTTCCTGCTGCTCGCGAACCCGCGCCGTGCGACGTACCGCATGGGCGACGGCCTCTGGGTCAGGCTCGTCGACGTCGGCGCCGCGCTCTCCGGCCGGGCGTACGGCGGCGACGGCTCGGTCGTGGTCGACGTCCGCGACGCCGTCTGCGAGTGGAACGAGGGACGGTGGCGCGTCTCGGCCGAGGGCACCTCGCGCACGGACGACGCGGCGGAGCTGGCGCTCGACGTCTCGGCCCTCGGCTCGGCCTTCCTCGGCGCGATCTCGTTCGGCGAGCTGTGGCGTGCGGGTCGCGTCGAGGAGCTCGCCGACGGTGCGGTGCGGCGTGCGGACACGCTCTTCGCGTGGCGTCCGCTGCCCTGGTGCCCCGAGATCTTCTAGGATTTGGGCCGGTCGGCGGGCACCGGTGCCCGCCCCCGTGGGCGCCGTGGCCTCGATCTCGACCCAGCGGCCCATGCGCGAACACGCCCTCACCTCCGACCTGCCGACCCTGCTCGGGGAGCCCTATGACGCGGGCGGATTCTTCGACGAGATGTTCGACGCGGCCGGAGCCGCCCGCCCGAGCTACCGCGAGCTGGCGCAGCACCTCGCGAAGCTCGACCCGGCCGAGTTCGAGGAGCTCCGGCAGGCGGTCAACGTCTCGTTCCTCGACCAGGGGATCGGCTTCACCGTCTACGGGAGCGACGAGGGCGTCGAGCGGATCTTCCCGTTCGACCTGATCCCGCGTGTCATCGGCGGTCGCGAGTGGCAGGAGCTCGAGCGCGGCCTCGTGCAGCGCGTGCGGGCGCTCAACGCATTCCTGCACGACGTCTACCACGAGCAGCAGATCCTGGCCGACGGACGCATCCCGGCGGCGCTCGTCTTCGGCGCGGCGCACTTCCGCCGGGAGATGATCGGCGTGCAACCGCCGGGCGGCGTCTACGTCCACGTCGCGGGCATCGACCTCGTCCGCGACGACACCGGGACGTACCGGGTGCTCGAGGACAACCTGCGGTCGCCGTCGGGCGTCAGCTACATGCTCGAGAACCGGCAGGCGATGAAGCGCGTGTTCGCGCCGCTCTTCGAGCGGTATGGCGTGCTCGGCGTCGACCAGTACCCGCAGGAGCTGCTCGCCGCGCTGCAGGCGGTCGCGCCGGCCGGGTCGCCCGAGCCGAAGGTCGCGCTGCTGACGCCGGGGGTGCACAACTCCGCCTACTTCGAGCACTCGTTCCTCGCCCGCCAGATGGGTGTGGAGCTCGTCGAGGGGCGCGACCTCGTCTGCCGCGACGACGTGCTCTACATGCGGACGACGCGCGGCCTCCAGCGCGTCGACGTTCTCTACCGCCGCGTCGACGACGAGTTCATCGACCCGCTCGCGTTCCGGTCGGACTCGATGCTCGGGGTCGCCGGCCTCGTCAACGCGTATCGCGCGGGGAACGTGACGATCGCGAACGCACCTGGCACGGGTGTGGCCGACAACAAGGCGGTCTACGCGTACGTGCCCGAGCTGATCCGCTACTACCTGGCCGAGGAGCCGATCCTCGCCAGCGTGCCCACGCACTGGGCCGGCCTCGACCGTGAGCGTCGCTACATCCTCGAGCACCTCGACGAGCTCGTCGTGAAGACGGTCGACGGCAGCGGCGGCTACGGGATGCTGCTCGGCCCGCTCGCGTCGCAGGAGGAGCGAGACACGTTCGCGCGGCTGATCGACGCACGGCCGGAGGAGTTCGTGGCGCAGCCGCTCGTCAGCCTGAGCACGATGCCGATCTTCATGGACGAGGTCCGGCCGGCGCACATCGACCTGCGCCCGTTCGTGCTGCACGGCCGCGAGATCAGCGTCGTCCCGGGCGGGCTGACGCGGGCGGCCCTGCGAAAGGGCTCGCTCGTCGTCAACTCCTCGCAGGGCGGCGGCAGCAAGGACACGGGGGTCGTGCGCGACTGATGTTGAGCCGCGTCGCCGAGTCGGTGTACTGGACGGGCCGCTACATCGAGCGCGCCGAGGCGACGAGCCGCCTGCTGCACGTGAAGTTCCACGCGCTGCTCGACGGCGACATCCCCGACCGCGGCGCCTCGTGGCGCGAGCTGCTTCTCTTGCTCGGCAAGGACGCGCTCTACCGCGAGCATCACGACGAGTACACGGCGCGAGACGTCGCCGACTTCCTGCTCTGGCATCCGGCGAACCCCGACGCCGCCACACGCTGCATCACGCAGGCGCGCGAGAACGCGCGCGGTGTGCGCGAGCAGCTGTCGAGCGAGCTGTGGGAGCATCTGAACCGGATGCACCTGCGGCTGTCCGACTGGCGGCCGTCGGGCATCCTCGGCGGCCCACATGAGTTCTTTGTCCGCATCCGAGACGGGTCGTTCGCGCTGCAGGGGATCGCGAAGGCGACGTTGCCGCGTGGCGACGCGCACGAGTTCCTCGAGCTGGGCGCACATCTCGAGCGCGCCGACGTGGTGGCGCGCGTGCTGTACTCGCGGGCGCCGCGGCTCGTGCTCGCGTCGAGCGACGCGCGCGTCGCCGAGCTCCTGAAGTCGTGCGGCGGCTTCGAGGCGTGCCGCCGCCGCGAGCAGGGCGAGCTCTCGGCGTGGCAGGCGGTCGACTTCCTGCTGCGAGAGGGGTCGTTCCCGCGCAGCGTCCTCTTCTGCCTCGCGCGCTGCCACGATGCGGTGCTGCAGATCTCCGGCGACGCCGACCGGCCGCTGCGCGCGCTCGGACGCGTCTCGGCGGAGCTGACGTACGGCGAGCTGCTCGGGCTCGACGCAACCTCGCTCGGCGCGCAGCTCGCACAGCTGCGGCGCGGGATCGATGCGGCCGGCGAGGAGATCTCCGCGACGTACTTCACGACGCACGTCGTGATCCCGGGCCCGATCGCGCATCAGGAGCAGCAACAGCAGTGAGGCTCCGCATCGTCCACGTGACGTCCTTCGCCTACGACAGCCCGATCGTCGAGGCGCACACGGAGCTGCGGCTGCGGCCGCTCGACCGTGCCGGGCAGCACTGCACCGCCTTCCGCGTCGAGACCGACCCGCCGGGGATCCGGCTGCGGAGCCACCAGGATCCGCTCGGCAACCACGTCCATCACTTCGAGCTGCTCGAGCAGCACGACGGCCTCGCCGTGACGGCCGTCAGCGAGGTGCACACGCCGCCGGCGTTCGTCGACGGCCGTGTGCCGCCGACGCTGCTCGAGCTGTACGACTACAGCGCGCCGACCGAGTACGTGCGCTTCTCGGACGAGGTGCTCGCGTTCGCGGAGGCGC
>JBEQUF010000371.1:0-5005 GCA_040349295.1 Actinomycetota bacterium
CAGTAGGAGGTTCCGCTGCGCGGAGCGGGTGCCCGGGGTCGTCATCCGCTCTGCGCAGCCGGAACGGGCGCGGGCAGCCGTCAGACGCCGCGGAGCCAGGCGAGGTCGGGCGCCCAGCCCTCGATCGTCTCGCCGTGGCCGGCGGCGCGGGCGAGCTCCTCGGTCGACCGGAAGAGCGCCTGCTGCGCGCCGAGGTCGCCGGTGGTCGCGACCCGCCGGAGGAGCGCGAGGTCGACCTCGACCGGCAGCGGGTGCCGCTCGAGCTCCCACTCGAGCCATTTGTTGTACGGCCGGATCCGTCCGTGCACGGCGAAGACGAAGTCCAGCCAGTACGGGATCGACGCCTGCGCGTCGAGAAGCGCCGCCAGCTCGAGGCCGGCGCGCGCGTTCTTCGCGGAGCGGTAGTACTGGTTGACGTAGCCGTCGAGCGGCTCCCCGGCTGTCGCCGGGTCGACGGTGGTTGCCGCTGCAATCGCGACTGACACCTCGCCGGTCTTGTCGAGTAGGAGGTCGACGGACAGCAGAGCCGGTCGCGCCCACTCCGGGGGAGCCGCCAGGCGATCGATGGTTATCTCCGAATACTCGACGGGGTCGCCATGGAGCGACGGGTACTCGCCGCGAAGCTCTCGCACAACGACGAAGAAGTCCCAGTCGCTCTCCTCGCTGACGAATGCACCGCGTCCACGCGAGCCTGAGTGGACGACGCCGATGACGTTGTCGTCGGCCTCGGCCCTAGCGCGCAGCAGGCTCGAAGCGGAGCTTTCCATGCTCCTCCGGCAGCGCCGTCGGATAGCGGCCGGTGAGGCAGGCGCGGCAGAGCTCGTTCTCGGGCCGGCGGGTCGAGGCGACGAGGCCGTCGTGGGAGAGGTATGCGAGCGACGTGGCGCCGATGTGCTCGCGGATCTCCTCCACCGACTTGTCGTGGGCGATCATCTCCTCCGGATCGGCGAGGTCGATGCCGTAGAAGCACTGGCCGATCACGGGCGGCGACGAGACGCGCACGTGCACCTCGGCGGCGCCGGCGTCGAAGAGCATCTTCACGATCTGCCGCGTCGTGTTCCCGCGCACGATCGAATCGTCGACGACGACGACGCGCTTCCCCGCGACCTCGTCGAGCGGGTTGAACTTCAGGCGGACGCCGAGCTGGCGCAGCTCCTGGTCCGGCTGGATGAACGTGCGGCCGATGTAGCGGTTCTTGATCAGCCCTTCGCTGAACGGGATGCCGAGCGCGCGCGAGAAGCCGATCGCCGCCGGCGTGCCGGAGTCGGGGATCGGCATCACGAGGTCGGCGTCGGCCGGCGCCTCGGCGGCGAGCACCTCGCCCATCCGCACGCGCGCCGCATGCACTTCGACACCTGCGAGCTTCGTGTCAGGCCGCGCAAGGTAGAAGAACTCGAAGACGCAGAGCGCGCCGCCGTCGGCCGGCTCGACCGCCTGCACCGAGCGGAGCCCGTTCTTGTCGATCAGCACCGCCTCGCCGCGCTCGACCTCGCGCACGAACTCGGCGCCGACGAGGTCGAGCGCGCACGTCTCGGATGCGACGACCCAGTCCTCGTGGATCCTCCCGAGGACCAGGGGCCGGAAGCCGTGCGGGTCGCGGAAGGCGATGAGCGTCTCCTGCGTGAGCGCGACGATCGAGTACGCGCCCTCGAGCCGCTCCATCGCGTGCGCGACGGCGTCGTCGAGCGGTGCGTCGTCGTTCGCGATCATCGCCGCGATCACCTCGCTGTCGGAGGTCGAGCGCAGCGGGATCCCGAGCTCGTCGCGCGCCGTCTGCGCGTTGACGAGGTTGCCGTTGTGGCCGAGCGCGACGGTGCGCGCGCTGCCGTGGTGGAGGAGCGGCTGGGCGTTCGCCCACTGCGACGACCCGGTCGTCGAGTAGCGCGTGTGACCGATCGCGATCTGGCCCTGGAGGCCGTGCAGCTTCTGCTCGTCGAAGACCTGGGTGACGAGGCCGAGGTCGCGCATGCCGGTCAGGCGCCCCGCCTCGGAGACGGCGATGCCCGCCGATTCCTGCCCCCGGTGCTGGAGCGCGAAGAGGCCGAAGTAGGAGAGCCGCGCCACGTCGCGGTCGGGTGCGTAGACGCCGAAGACGCCGCACATGGCTAGCGCACCTGGCCGATCTCGACGAGGCCCTTCGAGCCAAGGCCGGCAACCAGGTTGCGGGGCAGGGCCAGGATGGCCGCGCCGAACGCGGGCTCGGCCGGAAGGGACACGTCGGCCGGGCGGCCGCTCCACGCCTCGCACTCGGCGAGCGCCTGCGCGAGGCCGGCGTGGCCGACGTCGTGGCAGAGCGTCAGGCTCGGCGCCGCCTTCCAGAGGAAGCGGACGAGCGCCGCCTCCGCCTCGAGCGACGCCTCGGGCGCCTCGGCGAGCAGCACGATGTCGCCCCGCTGCCAGCGCGACGGGATCGACCGGACGTCGGGGACGAGCCCGACGCAGCCGACGACCGGCGTCGGCGGGATCGAGCGACCGTCGGTGTCGTTGTAGAGCGACACGTTCCCGGAGACGACCGGGATGCCGAGCGCCTCGGCGGCCTGCGAGATCCCCTCGATCGCCTGCGCGAGCTCGTAGGCGATCTCCGGCTTCTCGGGGTTGCCGAAGTTGAGGCAGTCCGTGAGCCCGATCGGCTCGCCGCCGGCGCAGGCGACGTTCCGGGCGGCGCCGAGCACCGCCTGGACCCCGGCCGCGAACGGGTCGCGCTCGAGCGGGCGGGGGCCCTGCAGCGACACGGCGAGCCCGCGCGTCGAGGGCCGCAGCCGGAGGACGCCGGCGTCGAAGCCCGGCCGCCGCACGGTGCGCGAGCCGACGAGCTGGTCGTACTGCTCGTAGATCCATTCCTTGGTCTCGGAGGAGCGGAGCGGCGTGCGCTCGCTCGCCCAGCGGTCGGGCTTCGCCTGCTCGACCTCGTAGCGCGGGCATTCGTCGGTCAGGAAGCGAGCGGGCACCGAGCCGACGACGTCGCCGCCCCAGAACGCGCGCAGCTCGCGATGGTCGGTGACCTCGCCGATCGGCGTGCACGGCAGCTCCCAGCGGGCGCAGATCGCCTCGACCGCCGCGAGCATCTGCGGCCGGACGACCGCGACCATCCGCTCCTGCGACTCCGAGATCATCACCTCCCACGGCTCCATGCCCTCCTCGCGGAGCGGCACACGGTCGAGGTGGACGTCGATCCCCGCCTCGCCCGCCATCTCCGAGAGCGAGGAGGCGAGCCCGGCCGCCCCGCAGTCCTGCAGCGACTCGACGAGCCCCGACTCGACGAGCTCGACCGAGACCTCGATCAGCTTCTTGCCCGTGAAGGGATCGCCGACCTGGACGGACGGCCGCTTGTCCGCGTCGTCCTCGCCCAGCTCCTGCGAGGCGAGCACCGACGCGCCGCCGATCCCGTCGCGGCCCGTGAACGCGCCGTAGAGGACGACGACGTTGCCGGTGCCGACCGCCTTCGCCGACTGGAGCCGATCCGGATCGAGGAGGCCGACGCACATCGCGTTCACGAGGCAGTTGCCCGCGTACGCCGGATCGAAGACCGTCTGGCCGCCGAGATTCGCGATCCCGACGGAGTTGCCGTAGCCGCCGATGCCGGCGACCGCGCGCTGGAAATGCGCGTCCGGCGCGCCGAACCAGAGCCCGTCGAGGAGGGCGATCGGGCGCGCGCCCATGGCGATGATGTCGCGGATGATCCCGCCGATCCCGGTCGCGGCGCCCTGGTAGGGCTCGACGGCCGACGGGTGGTTGTGCGACTCGCATTTGAACGTGACGGCGAGCCCGTCGCCGAGGTCGAGGACGCCGGCGTTCTCGCCCGGCCCCTGCAGGACGCGCTCGCCCTTCGAGGGCAGCCGCTTCAGCAGCGGCGCCGAGTGCTTGTAGCCGCAGTGCTCGGACCAGAGGAGCGAGAAGACGGCGAGCTCGAAGTGGTTCGGATCCCGCCCCAGCAGTTCCTGGATTCGCGTCGCCTCCCAGTCCGTCAGGCCGAGAGCGCGGTGCAGGGGCTGTTCCGCCAGCTCCGTCAGGCGATCCAGTCTAGCCGCGCCCCCGGCCGAGGGAATCGGGCGGTGTGCTCCGGCGTTTCGATTCACTGTGGCGATGCGCCGGAACGCGGTCATGCTCGTCGCACTCGCACTCATCTGGGGCGCGAGCTTCATGTTCATCAAGGTCGCCGACCGGCAGCTCGCACCCTCGACGCTCATCCTCGGCCGTCTTTCGATCGCGGCGGTCGCGCTCGCGGTCTTCGCGCCGAGCGGGACGTTCGCGGCCGTCCGCGCGAACTGGCGCTGGCTCGTCGTCGTCGGCCTCGTCAACACGGCGGTGCCGTTCTGGCTCCTCTCGTGGGGCGAGACGCGGATCCAGTCGGGGCTCGCGTCGATCATCCAGGCGGCGGTGCCGATCTTCAACGCGGCGCTCGCCTTCATCTTCTTCCGCGAGCTCCGCGTCACCGGCATCAAGCTCGTCGGCGTCGTGGTCGGATTCGTCGGCGTCGCGCTCCTCGTCGGCGCGCAGCCGCAGGGGAAGCTGCTCGGCGCGCTCGCCGTCGTCGGAATGGCCTTCTGCTACGGCGCAGGCGGCCTGCTCGCGAGCCGGCACCTGCGCGCGGTGCCTGCACACGCGGTCGCGTTCGGGACGTCGGCGGTCGCGGCGGTCGCCGCTGCGCCGGCGGGGATCGCGCAGGCGCCCCATGCCGTGCCGGGCTGGAAGACCTTCGGCTCGATCGCGATGCTCGGGATCGTCGGGACGGCGCTCGCGTATCTCCTCTTCTTCGCGCTCATCTCGAGCGCGGGCTCGGGCTACGCGTCGCTCGTCACCTATCTGGTGCCGCCGGTCGCGCTCGCGTACGGCGCCGTCTTCCTGGGCGAGCATTTCGGCGCCACCGCGTTCGTCGCGCTCGCGATCATCCTGGCCGGCGTCGCGCTCGGCACGGGCGCCCGCTTCGCGGTGCGGCGGGGGTCGCTAGCCTCGGAGGCGTGAACCGGCGGTACGCGCTCTTCCTGCTCGTGCTGGGCGCGATCTG
>JBEQUF010000378.1:0-4173 GCA_040349295.1 Actinomycetota bacterium
CTACGCGCAGGTGCCCTCCAACGTCGCGTTGGAGATCATCGCCAAGGCCCGGGGCGAGTAAGTACTTGCCCCTGACCTGATCAGCCCTGCCCCACCCGCACCACCGCACAGATCGACCTGCACGACCAGACATGACCTACGGGTACGAGCGAGAAGCACCGGCCCACCAGACCGAACGCCCCACCAAACGGCGTACGCAAGTCCCATAGGAGGACCACAGTGGCGAAGGCGAAGTTCGAGCGGACTAAGCCGCACGTCAACATCGGCACCATCGGGCACATCGACCACGGCAAGACGTCGCTCACCGCTGCGATCACGAAGGTCCTCGCCGAGGTCGGCGGTGGTCAGGCGGTCGCGTTCGAGGACATCGACAAGGCTCCCGAGGAGCGGCAGCGCGGCATCACGATCAACACCGCGCACGTCGAGTACGAGACGGCCAAGCGGCACTACGCGCACGTCGACTGCCCGGGGCACGCCGACTACATCAAGAACATGATCACGGGCGCCGCGCAGATGGACGGCGCGATCCTCGTGGTCTCGGCCGCCGACGGCCCGATGCCGCAGACGCGCGAGCACATCCTCCTGGCCCGCCAGGTCGAGGTGCCGGCGATCGTCGTCGCGCTGAACAAGGCCGACATGGTCGACGACCCCGAGCTCCTCGAGCTCGTCGAGATGGAGGTGCGCGAGCTCCTCTCCAAGTACGAGTTCCCGGGCGACGACGTGCCGATCGTGCAGGTCTCGGCGCTCAAGGCGCTCGAGGGCGACGCCGAGTGGACGCCGAAGATCCTCGAGCTGATGGAGGCCGTCGACTCGTACATCCCGGAGCCGGAGCGCGACGTCGACAAGCCGTTCCTGATGCCGATCGAGGACGTCTTCACGATCACCGGCCGCGGCACCGTCGTGACCGGCCGCATCGAGCAGGGTCAGTGCAAGGTCGGCGACGAGGTCGAGATCGTCGGCATCCATCCGGCGACCACGAAGACCGTCGTCACCGGTCTCGAGATGTTCCTCAAGACCCTCGACTTCGCGCAGGCCGGCGACAACGCGGGCGCGCTGCTCCGCGGCGTCAAGCGCGAGGAGGTCGAGCGCGGCCAGGTGCTCGCGAAGCCGGGCTCCATCACGCCGCACACCGACTTCAACGCCGAGGTCTACGTGCTCTCGAAGGACGAGGGCGGCCGCCACACGCCGTTCTTCAACGGCTATCGGCCGCAGTTCTACTTCCGCACGACGGACGTGACGGGCTCGATCGGTCTGCCGGACGGCCAGGAGATGGTCATGCCGGGCGACAACACGAACATGACAATCCAGCTCGGACAGCCGATCGCAATGGATCAGGGTCTCCGCTTCGCCATTCGTGAGGGTGGCCGCACCGTGGGTGCGGGCGTCGTCACCGAGATCATCAAGTAGGAAAGGGAAAGGGACGGCGCCGGTGCCTCAGCAGAAGATCAGAATCCGCCTCAAGGGTTACGACCACCAGCAGGTGGACAAGTCGGCGAAGGACATCGTCGACACCGCTCAGCGCACCGGCGCCACCATCACCGGGCCTGTGCCGCTGCCGACCGAGAAGAACGTGTACTGCGTGATCCGGTCCCCGTTCAAGGACAAGGACTCGCGGGAGCACTTCGAGGTCCGCACGCACAAGCGCCTGATCGACATCCACTCGCCGACGCCGAAGACGGTCGACTCGCTCATGCGGCTCGACCTGCCGGCAGGCGTCGACATCGAGATCAAGCTCTAGACCATGGCCAAGGGAATCCTCGGAAAGAAGCTCGGCATGACGGCGCTCTTCGACCCGGAGAGCGGCGTCGTCACGCCGGTCACCGTCGTCGAGGCGGGGCCGTGCCCCGTCGTCGCGGTCCGCACGCCGGACGCCGACGGGTACGAGGCCGTGCAGCTCGCGTGGGAGCCGGTCGCCGATCGCAAGATCTCGAAGGCCGAGCGCGGCCACCTCTCGACGAACGGGGTCGACGGCTCGTTCCGCCACCTCGTCGAGTTCCGCGGCCACTTCGCGGAGGCCGTGCAGGGCGAGAACGTGACGGTCGAGATCTTCGCGCCCGGCGAGAAGGTCAAGGTCTCCGGGAAGTCGATCGGCAAGGGCTTCCAGGGCACGATCAAGCGGCACAACTTCAAGCGCGGCCCCGTGACGCACGGCTCGCACAACATCCGCAAGCCGGGCTCGATCGGCGCGTCGGCGACGCCGAGCCGCGTGTTCAAGGGCGTCCGCATGGCCGGCCGCATGGGTGGCAAGCGCGTCACGCAGCGCGGCCTCGTCGTGCACGCGGTCGACACGGAGCGCAACCTGCTGCTGCTCAAGGGCGCCGTCCCGGGCCCGAAGAACGGCATGCTCGAGATTCGGAGTGACGCGTGATGAAGGCACCGGTTCTCGGTTCCAAGACAGAGGCGACCGTCGACGAGGCCGTCTTCGGCGCCGACATCAAGCCGCACCTCGTGCACGAGGCGGTGCGTTCGGAGCTGAACGCGCATCGCCAGGGCACCCGCGGCGCGAAGTCGCGCGGCATGGTGTCGGGCGGCCGCTCGAAGCCGTGGCGCCAGAAGGGCACCGGTCGTGCCCGCCAGGGCACGACGCGCGCGCCGCAGTGGAAGGGCGGCGGCGTCGTCTTCCCGCCGACGATGCGGAGCTTCGACGTCAAGGTCAACAAGAAGGCGCTGAAGGCCGCGCTGCGCGCCGCGCTGAGCGACCACGCGCAGGCGGGCACGCTCGCGCTGATCGACGGCGCCTCGTTCGACGCACCGTCGACGAAGAACGCGACGCAGCTGCTCAGCGACTGGGGCAAGGACACGCCGACGGTCGTGATCGTCAGCGAGGACGAGGAGTTCGCGGCGAAGTCGTTCCGCAACCTCGACCGCGTGCTCGTCACGGTGCCGTCGGAGCTCGAGGTCTCGCAGGTCGTCTGGGCACGCTCGCTCGTCGTCTCGCAGGCAGCGCTCGAGGCCGTGCAGGGGAGGGCGTCCAAGTGAGCCTCCATCCGAGCGAGGTCGTGATCCGCCCGGTCGTCAGCGAGAAGAGCTACGGCCAGATCGCGAACAACCAGTACACGTTCCAGGTCCACAAGGACGCGCACAAGACACAGGTGCGGCAGGCGATCGAGCAGCTGTTCGACGTGAAGGTCGAGCGCGTGAACATCGTCAAGGTGCAGGCGAAGCCGAAGCGCCGCGGCCGGTTCGTCGGGATCAAGCCCGGCTGGAAGAAGGCCGTCGTGCAGCTGCGCGCCGGCGATTCGATCGAGATCTTCGAGGGGGCTCAGCTCTAGTCATGCCAGTCCGTCGCTACAAGCCCACGTCGGCAGGCCGTCGCTTCATGTCGGTCTCGACGTTCGAGGAGATCACGAAGACGACGCCGGAGAAGAGCCTGCTCGAGCCGGTGACGAAGAAGGGCGGCCGCAACAGCAACGGCCGCATCACCACCCGCCACCAGGGCGGCGGCCACAAGCGCCGCTTCCGCGTCATCGACTTCAAGCGCGTCAAGGACGGCGTGCCGGCGAAGGTCGCCGCGATCGAGTACGACCCGAACCGGTCGGCGCGCATCGCGCTGCTGCACTACGCGGACGGCGCGAAGGCGTACATCCTCGCTCCTGCGAACCTGCGGGTCGGCGCCACGGTCGAGTCCGGCCCGGAGGCCGACATCAAGGTCGGCAACGCGCTCCCGCTCGAGAACATCCCGACCGGCACGCTCGTGCACAACGTCGAGCTGAAGCCGGGCGGCGGCGCCAAGATGGCGCGCTCGGCCGGCTCCGGCGTGCAGCTCGTCGCGAAGGACGGCCCGCATGCGGTGCTGCGCCTCCCGTCGGGCGAGATGCGCCGCGTCCCGCTCACGTGCCGCGCGACCGTCGGTCAGGTCGGCAACGTCGAGCACCAGAACATCACGGTCGGCAAGGCCGGCCGCAGCCGCTGGCAGGGCAAGCGCCCGGCCGTCCGCGGCTCGGCGATGAACCCGGTCGACCACCCGCACGGCGGCGGCGAGGGCAAGTCGAAGGGCGGCCGCCACCCGGTGACCCCGTGGGGCGTGCCGACGCTCGGCAAGCGCACGCGGTCGAAGCACAAGGAATCGGACAAGCTGATCGTCCGCGGCCGGCGCCGCGGCAAGGAAGGTAGGCGCTGATGTCGCGGAGCGCGAAGAAGGGGCCGTTCGTCGAGGAGCGCCTGCTGGCGCGG